>NZ_JACJON010000019.1 GCF_014695585.1 Microcoleus sp. FACHB-831
TCAATGCCTCGAAACCCCATGCCATTAACATACATTTTCAAACATAAAGCTTTGATCTCATCGGAATATCCTTGGGGGGCTGTGTAAACATCAATAAACTGACGACCACAATCTACACAAATGTGATTTTGTTTACCTCGCATCTTACCGTTCTTACGGATATGATTGGAACCGCATTCAGGACATTGCATCAGATTTAGCCTCAATTCATAGCACCATTATGCAACGCCAAAAATTGCACGCTGCACAATCAATATGGCCCTTCCGAAAGCCATGTAGTAACAGCCTTTACCCTAACAGGAGAGCCAAGTGATTGGCCTGCGCTTCCCCCAATTGGTCGCCCCATTGCCAACAACCAGATATATCTGCTAGATCGGCATCTGCAACCAGTGCCCGTCGGCGTACTGGGAGAACTCTACATCGGCGGTATTGGTTTGGCGCGGGGCTATCTCAACCGCCCCGAACTCACCGAAGAAAAATTCATTGCCAACCCCTTTATCGATTTTGGATTGCCGATTTTGGATTTTGGATTGGAGGAAGAATCAAATAATCCAAAATCTAAAATCCAAAATCCAGAGTCCGATAATTTTATGCGCGATCGCGCACAAAATCCAGAGAAAGAAAAATCGCGTTTGTACAAAACTGGCGACTTAGCCCGCTATCTACCAGACGGCAACATTGAGTACTTGGGTCGCATCGACCATCAAGTAAAGATTCGCGGCTTCCGCATCGAACTAGGAGAAATCGAGGCTTGTCTAGCCGCCCATCCAGCGGTGCGGCAAATGTTGGTTATGGCTAGGGAAGACGTTCCCGGCATAAAACGCTTGGTAGCATACATCGTCCCTCACCCAGATCGACCTCCCACGACTGGGGATCTGCGGCGGGGTCTGAAGGAAAAGCTGCCCGACTACATGGTGCCGTCGGCTTTCGTGATGCTGGACGCAATGCCGCTGACGCCTAATGGGAAGGTAGACCGCCGCGCACTCCCGAAGCCGGATTTTGCCGGTTCCGATCCGGAAAAAATCTTTGTAGCACCCAGGAATAAGTTGGAACGCCAGTTGAGTTCGATGTGGGAAAAAGCTTTAGGCGTAAAGCCAATCGGCGTGACGGACAACTTCTTCGATCTGGGGGGGAACTCGCTGATGGCAGTGCAGATATTCGCCTCAATTGACAAAGAATTCGGCAAAAGTCTGCCTCTGGCTATTCTGTTCGAGATGCCGACAATTGAGCAACTGGCAACACTTCTGGGTGAGGGAGAAAAATCGGCTACGCGATCGCTGGTGGCAATTCAGCCCAAAGGTTCCAAACCCCCTTTATTCTGCGTTCACGGAGCAGGCGGTCACGTCCTCAACTACCGCGATTTAGCGCGTTATTTGGGTTCGGATCAACCAGTTTACGGGCTGGAAGACGAGAGACTGGAGGCAAACCAATTCCACCCCATCCAAATTGAGGATATGGCGGCGGGCTACATAAAAGAGATACAGACTATCCAGCCCAAAGGACCTTATTTTCTAATAGGCTACTCCTATGGAGGCATAGTAGCCTACGAGATGGCGCAACAACTCCACGCCCAAGGCGAGAAAGTAGCTATGTTGACGTTGTTAGATACACTCGCGCCGGGGGGACTGAAAGTATTGCCAATTCACAAGCGAATCTGGTGCCACTTGAATAACTTTTTACGAATTGGCCCGACTTACTTTGTGAATAAGGTAAATAAGAGGATGGACACTATCAAAAAAAGCCTCCAGGCCATTTACTACAAGTTTTACCCTCGTGGCGATCGCCCCTTGCCCCGCGCCATCCGCTACTTACTCGTCGAAAAGGCCAACACCAAAGCTGGAATGAATTATATGCCGCAAGTCTATGAGGGTCGTGTTAACTTTTTTCTAGCTGTAGATGAACCTCCCCCTGTTGGACATTACTTTGAACCGCTATTGGGCTGGAGCAATCTGATTGGTGAAGAATGGGCGATCCATGAGATTCCTGGGGAACACACGAACTTGTTAGAAGACGCTTACACGCAGGTGTTGGCTGAAAAATTGCAATCTTGCATAGATAAGGAGCAGGCGGATACTTTAGCCTTCGAGAAGGGATAAATCTTCTCTACCTACTGCTGTCTACCTGATAGAAAATACTTTCGAGGAGCTGCGATGTCTTCATCAGGACATCGCCAAAAATCTTGTCAAAGAAACCCGGTTTCTGGGTATAGAAACCGGGTTTCTAGCCTCAGCGTGCGCGTTCCATTACGCGATCGCAGCTCCTCGATCCGCGAGGGTTCTTGGCGGCTGAATATTTGTATAAAAAATCACCGCTTTTTTCCAAAACGACTATATATTTAGGTAGATGATTTAAACGGTTAAATTAAAGGCAGAGGTTGAATTAAAGAGTATAATGGGCAATCCTAGCTTTGAGAGAGTACATCAGTTATTTGAGTTACAGGTGGAGCAAACCCCGGATGCGATCGCTGTGATATTTGGACAACAGCAGCGGACTTATCGAGAACTCAATGCCAACGCCAACCAGCTGGCGAACTATCTCATCAAGCGCGGCGTGACACCTGAAGTACGAGTAGGAATTTGCGCGGAACGTTCCCTCGATTTTGTAGTAGGAATTCTGGGTATTCTCAAAGCGGGTGGTGCCTATGTTCCCATAGATCCAACCTATCCAAAAGAACGTCTTGCTTTCATATTGGAAGAAACTCAGGTGCCAATCATGTTAGCTCAGAGGCAGTTGGTAGAGAAGTTTCCCCATCATAAAGCATCAATTGTTTGCCTTGACACAGATAGCGCCGATATTACAAGAGAAAGTGAAGAAACTCCACTTAGTCAAGTGACAGCGCAGAACCTGGCCTATATAATGTATACCTCTGGTTCCACTGGCAAGCCAAAAGGGGTGCAAATTACTCACGCTAGCGTGGGGCATTATATTCAGTCAATCAACAATGTGTTGCAGGTAAATGCTGAAGATGTCTATCTCCACACGGCATCTTTCTCATTTTCTTCCTCGGTTAGGCAGTTTATGGTGCCTCTGTCTCAGGGAGCCAAAATTGTCATTGCCAGCTATGAACAAACAAGAAACCCTCTGAGCCTTTTCGAGCTGATTCAGAAACAGGGTGTAACAGTCTTTGACACCGTTCAGTCGGTTTGGCGTTATGGACTTCAGGCATTAGCAAATCTGGACGAAGTATCCAAAGAAGCGCTCCTGAAATCTAACTTGCGACTGCTCGTGTTTTCAGGTGGATTACTGCCATATGAACTGGTCAAAAAAGTACGCGACGAGTTAAAAAATAAACCGCGCATTGTCAACGTTTACGGTCAAACAGAAACGATAGGGGTCTGTGCTTATACCATCCCAGCTGAATTTGACCAAGAACAAGGATATGTACCAGTGGGAAAACCCTATCCCCACATCCAAGCCTATATCCTCGACGAGCATCTCCAGCCGGTTCCGGTTGGGGAGACTGGGGAGCTGCATATTGCTGGGGAAGCATTGGCTCGCGGGTATTTCAACCGAGGCGACCTTACAGATGAAAAATTTATTCCCAATTTCTTTGAAAAGTCAGGGGTCGGTCGTCAGGAGTTGGTCGTCCGAACTACTGCTGAATCTCACGAGCATTTTAATAATCTAAAATCGGCATTCTCTGGCGATCGCCAGGGAACGAGCCAAAGTCCAGAGAAAGAAAAATCGCGGCTGTACAAGACTGGGGACTTAGCCCGCTACCTGCCCGATGGCAACATCGAGTGCCGGGGTCGATGCGACTACCAAGTAAAAATTCGCGGTATGCGCGTCGAGTTGGGAGAAATTGAGACGGTACTATTGCAACACCCAGGTGTGCGGGAGAATGTAGTTGTAGCAAGAGAGGACGTTCCTGGAGATCTGCGCCTAGTGGCTTATATAGTGGCAGACTTCTGGGTTGAGCGCGTGCCGTTCGTGAATACGTGCCTGTGCCAGGTGAGCGGAGGCGAGTGGGTAAAAGTAAGCACGGTGGATCTATCCTTTAGTGGCATCGGGCTGGCAAATGTGCCAGCTACCTGGAAGGAAGGCCAAGACGTGAGGCTGCGCTTGCAACTGCCGAATGTTTCTGACGAGGTGTTGCTCGACGGAAACGTAGTCTGGCGGTCGGGAAAAAACGCCGGGATGCGGTTAGCGATCGCGCCACAGGAACAGGCTTGGCTGCGTCAGACATTCAAGCGCATCGCCCAAAGCCAGCAATTGCTGGTGAGCGACATTCGCCGCGAAGCAGTTCGGGTGCCGTTCGCGAACGTAGCAAGCGTGGAATTCGAGTCGGGTCGCACCATAGAGGTGACTACAGAAAATATCTCATGCGGCGGCATCCGCCTGGTCGCGATCGCAGCCGATATCTGGAAAGAAGGCCAAAGCCTCCGCCTGTGCCTGCAACTGCCAGGAGTTCCACAAAAGCTGTGGTTTGAGGGAACTGTCGCCTATAGCTTTGGGGAAGGCGCTGGGATTAAGTTCAATCTCACGCCGACACAGCAGGCTGTACTCTATAAGAGCGTGGAGTACATCATTGAAGCGAAGAGCGTCTCGCTGAAGCGCTTGCGCTCTTTCCTAACAGAGAAACTGCCTGATTACACGATCCCTTCTGCCTTCGTGCTGCTGGATGCCCTGCCACTAACGCCTAATGGAAAAGTAGATCGCCTATCGCTACCAGCTCCTGACCAGCAAGGCTCTAATATGGAAAGAGCCTTAGTGGCTCCTAGGAACGCCTTGGAACTCGAGTTGACGCAGATTTGGGAAAAAATTTTGGGTATCAAGCCCATCAGCGTAACAGACAATTTTTTCGAGCTGGGGGGGCACTCACTGCTAGCGGCGCAGATATTCGCCTCAATTGACAAAAAATTCGGCAAAAGTCTGCCTCTGGCTATTCTGTTCGAGCTGCCGACAATTGAGCAACTGGCAACACTTCTGGGTGAGGGAGAAAAGTCAGTTTCTCGGCGATCTCTCGTGGCAATTCAGCCCAAAGGTTCCAAACCACCTCTGTTCTGCCTTCATGGGGCTGGGGGCCACGTCCTCAACTACCGCGATTTAGGGCGTTATTTGGATGCCTCTCAACCAGTTTACGGGCTGCAAGACGAGAGGCTGGAGGCAAAACAAGTCCATCAATTGCCGATTGAGGAAATGGCGATCGAGTATATCAAAGAAATACGCACTATCCAGCCATCTGGGCCTTATTTTCTAGTAGGTTACTCCTTTGGAGGTTTAGTTGCCTACGAGATGGCGCAACAATTGCACGCTGCGGGTGAGAAAGTAGCTATGTTGACCTTGTTGGATACACGCGCTCCGGGTGCAGTCAAAGTATTGTCAACCCAGAAGCGAATCTTGTGTCACTGGAATAACTTTTTACGAGTTGGCCCGACTTACTTTGTGAAGAAGGTGAAGAGGAGGTTTGGGAGTATCACAAACAGCATAAAGGAGATTTACTTCAAGTTTTACCCTGATAGCGATCGCCCCTTGCCCCGCGCCATCCGCTACTTCCTCGTCGAAGCGATCAACACAAAAGCTGCAAGAAATTATATACCGCAAGTCTACGAGGGTCGTGTTAACCTTTTTCTGGCTGTAGATGAACCTCCCCCTGTTGGACATTACTTTGAACCGCTATTGGGCTGGGGCAATCTGATTGGTGAAAAATGGGATATCCACGAGATTCCTGGGGAACACCTGAATTTTTTAGAAGACAGTAACGCACAGTTGTTGGCTGCAAAATTGCAATCTTGCATAGATAAGGCGCAGAATTATGAAAGATGAATTATGAATTCATCGCTGAAATGCGAATTTTCCAACAGCCAGACCGTTTGCAATCTAAAAACATCCTCCAAAATCTAAAATCAAAAATGATATTAGCGCTTGGGGGCGCTATCAAGTGCCCTAGCGATCGCATTCCACGCTAGTTTGGGTTTTAGGTCAGCATCCATTGGCAGAGGGCGGACAGCAGCACCATCTGAGCGGGACTGAAAATCGGAAAGCCAGGTTACGCGATCGCTCAGTCCCCAGGTTAGCACGGCGATTACTGCTGGCTCGTCTAGGGCGACTGCGAGATAATCTTCCAGGGAAGCGGCGACAATGCGATCGCGCACTGCCGTATTTTTGGGTAAATTTTTGTCCGTTACATCCAACTCGGTAATCAGAATCTTCAGACCCATACTAGCCACATTACTGAAAAACTCGCGCAACTTTTTAGAGTTAAAGCGAGTTTCACCGCCCAACAAATGAGCCTGAATTCCCAAAGCTTGCACTGGCGTTCCCTTTGATTTCAGACGCTCTAACAACTTTAAAACTGCTGTCCTCTTGGCTTCATCTTCAGGAGTGTCATATTCCAGGCCAAAATCGTTGTAGACTAACAATGCTTTGGGGTCAGTTTCAGCAGCAACTCGAAAAGCGGTGTCAATATAATTTGGGCCTAAAAGTTCCAACCAAGGCGTTTTTCGCAAATTATCCTGTCGTTTTTCGTAAGTAGCGATCGCCTCATTCACCACATCCCACGAGTGCATTTTCCCCGCATAACGCCCTGCTACTGTCTTAATATGCTTCACCAAAACCTGTTCGGCATTTTGGCTGTTTACAGTATCCTTAAACCAGGGCGGTAAAGACTCGTGCCAGACTAAAGTATGTCCTCGATAAAGCAAGCTATTTGTTTTAGCAAATTGAGCCATCCAATCCGCTTCAGTAAAGTCAAATTTATCCGGGTTGGGACGCAGGGGAACGCCTGGAACATACCATTTTAGTCCCCATTCTGGGACAAGAATCCCACACTCTCTCACAAAACAATTAGCAAGTTTGGCGTCTGAAAGTAAAGCCGGGTATCGCATCGCCGCCCCATAAATCAAACCTTTAGCAGCAGCACGCTCCTTTAAAGAAGCTTCCCCAACCGCTGTAAAGTCCCGCTTTGGATCGTCAAGCGCTTCAATTTGGTAGCTCAAATACTTCGATCTACCCATTCCCAGCGTACCCATACTCGCCAAAGTTCCCAATCCTAACAAAAGGGCACGCCGTCTGCTCACTAACGGATGTTTAGGCATTTAGAATAATTCCTTATTCAGACTTAGAAAAACCCAGCCGCTGTCGCAGCACCAGCAAAATAAAGAGGGGATTGCCGATGATGTAACGTTTCCACAAGCGACCGGGTTCAACTATCAGGCGAAAGAACCATTCTAAACCTGTTTTCTGCATCCAAATTGGCGCTCTTGTCACCATACCAGCAACTAGCTCAAAGCTGACTCCAATACCAACTGAAACTGGCACTCCTAGTTCGCGATAATTGGCATATGTCCATTTTTCTTGTTTTGGAGCGCCGAGTCCGACAAACAGGATATGGGGTGCGGCTGCTATTATTTTGGAGTTAATCAGTGCTAGTTCTTCTGGTTTTGATTCAAAGCCATAGGAGGGACAATAAGTACCTGCAATTTTAAGATTTGGATGCCGCGCCACGAGAGTTTCTGCTGCTTTATCGGCGGCGCCAGGACGACCGCCTAGCAGAAATATTTTCAATTTTTTTTCAGCCGCGATCGCGCACAGTTTTTCAAACAAATCTGTACCATTAACTCTATCCTTTAATGGTGTCTTCAAAAATTTAGCTGCCCATAGCAACGGAACGCCATCTGGCACTACTAAAAAAGCGTGACGATATATTTCCCGAAAGTGGGCATCCTCCTGTAAACTCAGAACGTGCTGTGCATTCGGAGTCACCACATATTCTGGTTTACCGCCTGCGATCGTATGCTCCACAATCCGTTCCACTACTTCATTGAAACTATATCTATCAATCGCCACACCGCAGATATTTATCCTCATTTGCTACCTCACTTTTATATTGTGTTAAAAGTCCTCGTCATCTCTACTTCGAGCTTCAGGAATATACCCAGCCTAATTCTCACAATTATTTGTGGTAGTTTTTATCATGCTGAAGCTTTATCCCTGTGGTTTTATTTAAAGTCCCTTTAGAGCTTTAATATCCGACACCACACCTTCAATAACCTTATAACCAAACATAGACTCAAGCAATTCTCGATCTGCATTAGTCGTGACGGAATTTGACAAAGCTTTGATTACTTCTGCTGCAAAAGATTGCGCGTCAGCGGCAATTTTAAAATACTGCCGAACCTCTTCTGGCAACCCCGATACTCCCTCCGGGGTAGAAACAAGAGGTTTCCCGTATATCAGCATTTCTATGGACTTTATCTTAACACCGCTACCTTTTAAAACCGGATTGATCAGAACTCGCCCCGACTGGTAAATTTCTACAGCTGACACCGGATTGATGCTCAGATCGACTCCTTCGACTTCCTCACATAGCTGCTTTATTTCCTTCCCCGGATTTAACCCTGCTATTAACACTCTAATCTTCGGTAAATTAGCGCGTATAATAGGTATGACATCATTCAAAAACCAAACTACCCCAGCCGCGTTATTTTCTAAAGATAAATTACCTAAAAATACAAGATCGTAGATAGGGTATTTTGGCGTGGTGCTGTATTCTGGAAACTCAACAATAGGCGGCAACCAACGCCCATTACTGTAACCCTGACTTTGCCAGAACTTTAAGTCGTCAGCAGATATATCGTAGAATAAAGTACTATTTTTGAGAAGGTTTTTCTCGTATTTTTCTAAATTACTAACTGATAAAAATCTTTTTATTTTATTTTTCAAGCCGCGTGCAGATGCCAGCATTCGACGGTAGTAAAGGTGTTCGATGTTGTGGGAGCGAGTAAATAGGGGCACATTTAAGCGTTTGCTCAAAGCAGTTGCAATTTCTCCGCCGTGAATGCCATCGAGCAAAATAACATCGGGATTAAAAGCGCGGACATCATAAAGCAGGGAATTTAATTGTTTTCCTCTAATAATTCTAGAAGTCACCTCTAAAGGATAATATAGTAAGTCAACGATTCGACGAACGCGATCGCCTAGTGTACGTTTAATCGGTACGATACAGAGTTGTTTCACATACTTGTTAATTTCAGCTATTTCCTCATGTGTCGGTGGAGTATCGTACCACCAGCAGATTAGTTGAAGATCTACACCAAAATGAGAGAAAGCTTTTAGTCGGCGCCACATATCTATCCGTCCGCCATGAATTGGGGGGTAAGGAATTTCGTGACATACTACAGTAATCTTCATAAATTTGGTAGCTTGTAGGATTGCTAGGTTATTTTCTAGATAGAGCGATCGCGAAGCCACTAACTATCTCGCCTGCTCCTGAACAATGCGGCGTTTTTGGCGATCGCCAGTCATCTTTAAAGCAACATTCTCCATCTGAGTGTAGAGTCGCTGCGGTAAAAGCCAAAGCAAATAAGAAGCACCTAATGTCAAACCTGTGCGACGGGGTTCGTCAACAAGAATGCGCCAGTAAGTAGCCAAAGCGCGATGACTTAATTGCACAGCCATCGAACCATCTTTCAGAGTTACTGCCCTTCTAGCTAAATACCTAAGCTGATAAGCCAGAGCCTGATTTCCCCACTTATCCATCAGTTCTGGAGCATAAGAACGAATTTTTTCAATCATCCTTTCCCAAGACTTTAACTTTTTAAGCAAGTTAGCTGAAAATCCCCCCGAATTCACTCGGTAAAGTGTCAGTGGTTCGGAAAGACCTTCGATTTCCCAGTTAGTCTGAATAGCAATACGAACCCAACATTCAACGTCCTCAGACGGGTGTAATTCCCTATCATTATCAAAATAAAAATCTTGCACAGTTCCATAAAGATTGTCTTGAAATTTAATCGCTGACAATACTTCTCGTCTAAATACCGCAGTCGATCCATTTCCAATAGGACTGCGACAAAGGAAATCAAGCGGGGTAATTTCCTTGAGTTTAGACATCTGATAGATACCTAGAGGATTCCCCTCTTCATCGATAAAAGCACAGCGACTAAAACTAACTCCCAACCGCGGGTTACTTTCCAAATGAGCAATATGTTTTTCTAGCTTCTCTGGAACCCATATATCATCCGCATCCAAAAAAGCCAAAAATTCGCCCCTAGCATTGCGAATCCCCATGTTTCTAGCTTCGGAAACTCCCCGATTTTCCTGATGGATAATTTTAATTCTAGGATCTGTAAATTGCTGACAGATTTCTATGCTTCGATCTGGCGAACCATCATCGATAATTAGCAGTTCAAAGTTTTTATAAGTTTGAGCTAAAACAGATTGCACTGTAGCAGCGATGTATTTTTCTACTTTGTAAACTGGAATAATGGCAGAAATTAATTTCATATTGAATTCTTCGATTATGTTAGTTGATACTTTGAGTTTGTTTCCTGTGGTAGAAAGCCACCAAAAACCACAAACCTAGCATTAAAATTCCATCTGAAACCAAACTAGACCATGCTGCTCCTCTCCACGAATACAGTGGAATTAGCCAAATGTTAATTGCGAAGTTGAACGCGGCTACAAGTGCTTGCATTGCACTGCGTATTCCCTGAAATCCTGCTCCTGTAAGCGTGTCCGCAGCAAAATATTGCATGGCTTTGAGAAAGAGTAAAGGTGCTAGCCAACGCACGGCTTCTACGGCATTTATATATTCTTTACCTAATATGTAAGGTACAAATGGAGCGATTAAAAACAACACTATACCAGCAGCAATACCGTAACCGCCTGCAATTGGCGCTAAACGCTTGGCAAAATTCAAACTGCCCCTAATACCAGCTTCTCCCTCCTGAAAAAACTTTGCATAAGCAGCACCTAAAAGCGAGTACACGGGTACAAATGCAACATCAATCAAACGGTAAGCTGCTGCATATATACCTGTAGCTTCTAATGTTGAAAGACTTGCCAGCATTGTTTTATCTATATCGTTATTTATAGTTTGGGCAGATAAGCTGATAGAAAAGTAAAATCCCTGACGAATATCAGGCTTTATCAGCGATAGTGCCAGTTTTGGATATCCCAACATCCGCGTTACAAGCAGACAAGCTATTAATGCCGCAACTGCTGTACTTGCAAGATATAAACAAGCCCATACTAATATATCTGGATTTTTAAAGAAGCTAACCAAAATAAGTGCTGCTATTAAGTTTTTCAGGGTTAGCAAAACGGTAATTTGAGCGGATCTGCTGACCAAATTCATAGCTAGGAAAGCCTTAGAAGCTGTATCCAAAGTTCTTAAAAAGAATAAATCGGATAAAGCCACACAAAATAATACAATTATAGGAATTGTTTTAGGCAGTAAAAATGGTGCTACAACCATGACTAAAATTAGCAACATAAAGCTAGAAACCACTAACATGAATAGGGCATTTCCCCAGTAGTCTTTAAATAATTGTGGGTTTCTAGAGACGTTTTTAATCAGGATATCTCCGCTGCCCAAACTAGCGAAAGGAGCTAAAATTGCTGCCAGTGCTGTAGCGCCAATAAAAGCCCCGTATTGTTCTGCGCCCAGAGCGCGGGCAATAATCACAAAGTAGGCTGCTTGCAAAACTAAACGCAATCCTTGGGAAAGCATCATCCACAAGGTATTGCGTACTAAACTTTTTTGAAATAGGCGCTCGATACGGGCTTTTATTGAGTTCAAATTCATTTTTTTGGGGTTTGGATCTTCAGGGAGCAGAGCTACATGGTTAGGAAAGACAAAATTTGTTTTACTTTTAAGCGCAGATTAAGGATAATTTTTCAACGCTTTGGCAAGAGTCTGGCTGCGCGTTTATGTCAAGGCTTTTGTTTGTTGTTCGGGCGGTATTAATACTGAGAGAGCTACTGCTACATAGAGTACCCAGAAAATATCGTTTTGGATCATCAACGAGCTTTCAGCCATATTAGCTTGCACCATGTATGTCATATACAATAATGGCCAAAGACCCTCGGATGTTCTAGTCAGGCGCACCCATGCCATCGACTTGACTAAAGTTGTCCAAAATCCGATCAAAAATATGACTACTCCTAATATTCCCAAATCGAGCCACAGATCTAACAAGCCGTTGTGGGAATTTGGCGGAGTCCACATCGTTGTATACCAAACATAAGCGGACTCACCCTCCCAACCCACCCAAAATCCTTTGTACCCATAGCCGAGCCAAGGTTGTTTCCAAATCATATCCAATACTGCTGGCCACAGTTCTGTACGTCCGGTGAGTGTTGTATTTTTACCGACTGAACCCAGCAGTGCGTCGGCGTTAGCTACAAACCATAGATAGAAACTTGTACCTGCGGTTGCGATCGCAAAAATTGCAGGGAACAGCAGTTCGTAGCGCCACCTTAAAGTCCGGTAAACTTGTAATGCGGTTAAAATAATTACTAGATTGGCGATCGATGTTGTTGATTTTGCCAGGATTATTAGAACCAGTGACAAGCTAAAGCCCAGCCACAATAGCCAACGATTTTTCTTCGCTTCTGTAGCAAGAAGTAAAAATACTATGATGCTCAGTACCATGACTTTGCCTAGAATATTTTTATGGGTGTAAATTCCTCGCACTGCTCCTGTATGAATTCCACCCATAATGCCATATTTCCGCAATACCACAGCATATATCAGACTTAGAACTACTATTATGCAAAAAGTCCACCCGAACATTTTTAGCTGTTCTTTCATGGTGTAGCGCGTGGCTAAGTAAAGTCCGAATAGGGTTGTCCCGACTAGGGCGATCGTGCGGCGGATGGTCATTTGTGGTGCAAATGACCAAGAGATAGAAACTACAGCAAACGCTACCAATAACCAGATAAATTTATCTTTACTCAGCAGGTAAACTACTTTCTTCCAACGCGCAACAAGCAGGAAAAAGGTGACTGCATAAATTAATAGGAAAATTAGCTGAATTAGGGCGAAATCACCTTCTTCTGCTGCTCCTTCTTCCCCCTCGCTTGCACCTCCCGTTAGAATAACAGTCAGCGGGCCTCCTGAATAAAGCACCAAGGACAAGGCTGTGAATGGCTGTTCAAAAAATTCTAAAATCTTTTTCATAACCCGATCGGGGATATAGTTCTCCTGTCCATCGCTTTGCGGTAAAGCACAAATGTTCGATGGCTCTATTCGACCAGTGTAAATCGAACCGCGAGAGATCCAGCGTTACAGTTCGCATCTGCTGTTGCAAGCTAGAGCATCCAGCTATATGCACCCCAAACAAAGTGGTTTTAGCGGCGGTATACCGCCGAGAATAGTGTTCGCCCCCAACCAGGCTAAAAATACGGACGTCAGCGCGATGTCCGCTAGAACCTGAATCTGTGCGATCGCCACTACAAGACTCTCGCCATTGCTCCCAAGATTCAGGGTTTAAATTACCTTAAAATCTCAACTTATTTTACTTTATTCAAATATTTTGACCATATAGATGGTTCAAGTTGATTTACATATTGCATATACTTTATCAACGGCATATCAATAGAAAGCATTGCATTCGGGTTATAACGGATATTGTCATAAATTTTCCCGTCTTCACCTTTCAAAAAATAGTATGCCAGCTTTGTTAGTAACAATAAAAGCTGCGTCACCAACCAACCACCAATACCTTTTCTCTTCTGTGCAACATAAATTGGCTGAATGCGGGTTTTTCCTGGTGCGACAGGAGTATAGGCGTAAATCATGTGCAGCGAGGGAACCAAGCGCACCTTTTTCATGGTGGTTAAAAGCCCGATGCAGCCGTCAGCATACCTCATCGAGTATTCGTACTTTTCTCCGAGAATTTTCCTAGCAAATCTTTCTCGCCTAGTGGTATTAGGAAAATCGCCACTAAGGGTAAAATCTACCATCGTGCCAGAGTCATTCTGTTGCAATGATAAATTCATATTTATATCTACTTTATGTACGGTTTGAAGATGTTGAGCATCAATTCCATTCATCATACAAATGTGGTGGTGGCAACTGCGCTCAAATGCTTTATCGCGTACTGTTACAATTGATTTTCCTTTAAGTTCTTCAAATTCGGCAACACCTTCAGGCGCTTTTGCATCTGGATACACCCAAATAAAATCATATTTTTCTTCAGTGGCATAAGATTGCAGGCAAGCTTTTTCAGGAATGGCTGACTGGCAAGGGATATCCTGACAGGTTCCTTCTCCATCAAATGCCCAATGATGGAAAAAACAGCGGATTGTATTTCCATCAACTCGCCCAATTGCTAAATCGGTTCCCAGATGCGGACAATAGGCATCTAACGCTCTAATTTTTCCATCTTCTCCTCTAAATAGAACAATTTTTTGTCCGCAAATATCCAAAGATTTTGCCTTGCCTTTAGGTATATCTCGACTAGGACAAGCAATGTACCAGCCTTTGGCAACAACGTCCCAATTGTTAAAGATTTTCATCTGTAAAAGGGGCTGTGTATTTTGATTGTGAAACTGGTTCATTATGGTTAGATGTCCTTAAAACAGCAGGAAGGCGCGATAGCGTCAGCGGAGCGAAGGCGTTAGCCGTTAGCGCTGCTGCTTTCAGCAGATCGCTATAGGTCTTAATTCAGCATTTTAACCGCATGGTTGCTATTCCTGCACGGCTTGGCAATGCGTTCTAGTTGCGTGACAGCTGGCAAAGTGTCACTGTAAATATTTATTTAAGGTTGGTGAATTATGCCGTCTTTTCTATAAGCAGACTGTTTCTTATAGATACCTGGGAAATAGTACTTTTCTCCAGACAGAGGACAGATTAATTTTTGCCACACAGCTATATTGTTTCAGGAAAAAGCTAGTTACCGTTGTCGTAATAAATAGCGGCGATCGCATATAAAGTCATATCCAAATCTATTTTCCAGTTAAAACCGCCAAATTTGGTGTAATTACCCTATGAAAGCTAATCTTGTACGCACAGAAAAGTTATCTCTCGAAGAGCAAGATGCTATGTATTTCCTCCTTAGCTCCCATTTTGGGGGTGTAAAGCGAGAAGTTTTCGAGGCAGACTTAGACCAAAAAAACTGGGTTATTTTGCTACAAGATAACGAATCAAACGCGCTTAAGGGCTTTTCCACCCTTTTAATGTACGAAACCGAATTTGAGGGAGAAATCCTCGCTGTAGTTTATTCAGGAGACACCATCATGGACCCCAGCGCTTGGTCTAGTTCGGCGCTGTCGCGGGCTTGGATTGCCTCCGTGAACAAGCTGCGCCAAGAGTATCCTAGAGGAAGACTCTACTGGCTCCTGATCTCTTCAGGCTATCGTACCTACCGCTTCCTGCCGACCTTCTGGAACGAGTTCTACCCGCGATACGATGCGTCCACACCAAAACGGACGGAGAAACTGATGACGTCCCTGGCTGGCGGACTGTTTGGCAAATTCTACGACGAGGAAGCTGGAGTCGTGCGCTTCCCTCATCCCCACGTCCTGCGCGACGGACTTAGGGGGATTCCCGAAGAAAGGCTGAAAGACCCGCACATCAATTTTTTCCAAACGCAAAACCCCGGACATATGCAAGGCGATGAGCTAGTTTGCCTCACGGAGATTTGCGAGGAAAACTTAACCCCGGCGGGTAGGCGAATGTGGTTCGCAAGTTCCTGCAATTAATTTTGTTGTTGTTCGATTGATGCAAGGAAATTGGGAACTATATAATTAGCCGATTCACTATAAGTGAAACCGTCAATGATGAATTTAAACTATAAAGCTTCTAGCTCGATTCATAAGAGCAAAACTTTCAATAATCCAGAGCGTTTCATTGAGGGTTGGTACTGGGCTATACCCTCGCGGGATATTAAAGTGGGTGAGGTTAAGCCTGTCACTCTTTTAGGCAGAGATTTAGTAATTTACCGGGGTTTAGACGGGAAAGCGATCGCTCTCGATGCTTATTGTCCCCATATGGGCGCTCACCTGGCTGAAGGAAAAGTTGAGGGTAATGGCATTCGCTGTTTCTTCCACAACTGGAAGTACGACGCCAAGGGTAAATGTGTTGATATTCCGTGTATGGAGAAGCCGCTTTCGGCAAAGGTGCAAAGTTGGCCGACTGGCGAAAAATACGGCACGATTTGGGTTTGGACTGGGGAAACTCCTCAACAACCACTACCGTTTGCACCCGAACTTGAGGATGAGGAATGCGAGGCTGCGATCGCAAAAAGCTTTGTAAAAAACTGCCATCCTAATGTTGTAATGATCAACGCGATCGACGCTCAACACTTTAATACAGTCCACAACTTGCCGCTAAAAATCGTTTTTGAGAAGAACGAAATTAACGAAAACGCTATTACTTTTAGCAACACCACGCGGGGAGGGGAAGATTCTTTATTCGTGAAGTTAATTCGCCCCCTATACAAAAAGCAGGTTACATATAGTATGTGCTACTGGTATGGAAGCACTGGAACCGTGACAGTAGGGCCAGATTTTTTGCATTTTTACATAATGTTTGCTCTGCGCTTGCTTGAAGGAGGAAAAACCGAGGGGCAAACTCTGCTAATTACTAAAAAGCGTCGGGGTATTTTGGGATGGTTTTTCAATCGAATCGTGCTGTGGCTAACCAAGATGGTTGGTAACTACTTCGCAAAGGGCGATACTCAGGTTTTTAAAACTATCAAATTTGATTTTAAGACCCCAACAAAGGAGGATAAAGCAATCATTCAGTTTATCCAGCACGTAGAAAAACAGAAAGCGATCGCTTGGGGTACTTGGGAAACCGTTGAGCAGGTGTCCCAACCTGTAACTGCTAACGCACAACCCAAAGATATGCTGAATGTAATATAAATTATGGCGCAGTATTTGATGAGCAAAGATTTTGGGATAGCAGGTTTAAACTTGCCCCATGTCTCAGAAGAAGACAAACTCCGCCGCGTGCTTTCCTCCGCTTTAAAAAGCAGGTTGGGCAACCAAATAGAGTTTTCAAATAACAGCAAAAATCCATATTGGAATGCTGCTCACTTTGGTCTTGATAAAGTAAAGCTTTTCCAGGATTCAAGGGTTGAGCAACAAGCAGAAATTTTGCGACTGTGCGGCGAAAACCTTCTAGAAGAAGCCTATTTTGTCGAGAAGTCTGGTGTTGGCTACATGGCAAAAATGGTTTTGCTAGCAGAGACTACTGAGGAGAGGATGCTTTACGCGCTTTTCAGCTCTGACGAAGTTACCCATCTTGCTCAAATTAGCCAATTTTTGCCTGAAAAAGAGCCAATAGGAACGGATAATGCTTTCTTGCGCTTCCTGGCAGATTTAGTTGAAACTGATGATAAGACAGTGCTTTTATTTGTGCTTCAGGTAATGCTAGAAGGTTGGGGATTGAGTCATTACAGAAACCTTGCTAAGGGTTGTTTAAATCCTGAGTTAAGTAGTATTTTTGAGCAATTCTTGCAAGCGGAGAGCCAGCACCATGCAGCAGGATATACACTTTTTAATCAAAGGCAAGTTACTAAAGAAAGTCGAGCAACGATCGTAGAAACTTTAGCATTATTTTTGCAGATGGTTCAGGTTGGCCCGCAGAGCGTTGTTGCAGCAATAGAGGCGGTTTTGGGTCATTTATCGCGCTCGCAGAAAATCGGGCTGTTCGAGGAACTGGACGCGGAAACTCATAGCGGAACGAGGCTTAATTTGCTGCGATCGCTAATGCGAGGAGAAAAAGCGGGAACTATAGTTCAAGAATTAGAAGAAAGGGGCGCATTCCAGCCTTTCCCAGCTCAAAAGTGCGTTTAAAATATGTGGCTCATAGTTGAAATTATTCGCAATTAGCAAAATGAACGAGAAAAGCAACACACTTTTAGAAAATCAGAAAGTTTATCGCAAGCTTCAGATCAACCACACGCGCAACAAGCAGCAGGATCATACTCAATTGCTGGATGAAGCGGCGGCGTCTTTCCGATATGAAGATTGTAAGGACGAATATTGGAATCCAGAAGAATTTTCTTTATTCTATGGAACTCCTTTATGGGAGCAGGCTAGTCCAAGCCAGAAAGTAGTATTAAACCAGCTATATTGGGTAGCTTACTACTCGCAAATCGTCTCCGCAGAGATTGCCACAATCTACTTTAATCAAACTAGCGCCGCCGGACTTTATGCCCAAGAAGACTTTCGTTTAGTCTGCGATACTCTAGACTTAGAATCTGCTCAGGAACGCGCACACATCAGCGCTTTTAGAACAGTCTCTACTCAGGTAGAATCAGCCTTGTTTGGCAAGCGTGTATTCAGCTATCCTATGCGCGGGCCGTTTGCAGAAACAATGATTTTTGCTGACACCAACGCTTTGAAGACGTGGTGGAAAAAAGTCCAGCTTCAGTGCTTTGGAATGCTATCAGCCGGAAACACATTCTTAGCTTGCCAATATTTTACGGTGCGGGGAGTGCGGACTCTAAACGGAAAGTTAGTTCAGCACAAACTGAGCAATTACTACCAGAAACATCCAGACCAGGAAAACGCGCCTATACCAGCAAAAATTTCTTTTTATCACTTCATGGATGAGAGCTTTCACTTTAACAGCTCTACGATTCTTTCCCATGATGTGGTTAAGTGTCTCAAGCCGCCGACACCTTTTGAGAAGTTAGTAGCTAACTTGGGTTTACGCGGTTGTCAGAGAGATCATTATCACTTTTCCGCTGCTATAAACGGCATATTTTGGTACGATGCGGCGCTGTATTCTGCGATTTACGAAGTGCTGCGATCGCCAGTTTTTGGCATGAGCGATCGCGATGCTAAAGAAATGATGCGCCTGTGTTTTACCCAAGAATCTGATGGGCTGCACCGCAGCTATCAAACTCATCAAGAAGCAATGGAGTCTTACAAAATTTATCTCGAAAAAGTTGACTACGCTTGGCAGAGTAATAAGGAAATGTCTATTATGGCTGCCAATTCTATCCCTAAGTATCTAGCAACTCAAAAAAAGGCTTTCTCCTCTATAGGGAATAGAGAATGGAGGGTAAGAACTGGGGAAAAATCTTCCCAATTCGCAATCCCCAATTCGCAATCCCCGCTCCCTTTATGAATATGCAAAGCTGCAAAGTTGACTTTCTAGGAACAGATTACCAAACTCTTACGCTGGAGAAACACTCCAATCTTTCTGAGTATTTGACGGTGCAAAATTCTCCGGTGCTTTTCGGATGTCGCACCGGAATTTGCGGAACTTGTCTTGTAGTTATCGATGGCGATATTCCACCTCCAAGCGAAGAAGAAAAAGAGCTTTTAGAGACTTTAGCACCAGAAAACTCTAGAGCAAGGTTAGCGTGTCAGCTAGATCTTACAAGCGATATTAAAATTGCTCCTTTTGCAGAGTAGTTGTATCGGTAAAAAGATACCGTTAAAGTGGCTCAACTTTGGGGTAAAGCGGTATTTTTTAATTCCTAAGTTTCACTAGCGAATTTACTTGGTATTAACCATTGAATACACTATCAATTTCTACTCCAGCATCGATAATTAGTAAAAGAGGAACGGTTAAGTTTGAGGACTTTTGGTATGTCGTAGCACTAAGCGAACAACTCCAAGGTAATACTGTGTTAGAACGCACAATTCTTGGAGAATGGCTGGCGGTGTTTCGGGGAGATGATGGTAAGCCTGTGGCGTTGCGCGATCGCTGCATGCATAGAAACAGCCGTCTCTCTAAAGGTAAAATCTGTCAGGGAAAAATTCAGTGTCCCTATCACGGCTGGGTTTATGACAAAAATGGCAAAGTTGTAGCTGTCCCCGCTGAGGGAAAAGACTTCAAAGTTCTCGATTCTCGCAGAGCCAAAACATACGATACAAAAGAGCAGGATGGATATGTTTATGTAAGGCTAGCAAACAACCCAAGCGAACAATTTGAGCCTTTCCCAATGCCTTATTATGGCAAACCTGGCTGGGAGACAGTTCGAGTTATTAACCGCTTCCGAAACAACGTGACTAACTGTGCGGAGAACTTCATTGATATCCCCCACACAGCCTCAGTTCACCCAGGTGTATTTCGCAAGCCTCGCCAACAGCAACTCGAAATGGCTGTAGAGAGACGAAACGGTTCTGTTTTCGTAGAATATCGCAATGAAACTAGCAACCTTGGCTGGTACACGCGCTTTTTAAATCCGAAAGGTTACGAGATTCGGCACACGGATAGCTTTCATATGCCGAACATCACAAGCGTCGAGTACGATATGGCTGCAAAAAGGAGATTTTTTATTACCAGCCAATCAATACCCGAAACTGAGGATTCAACTTTAGTTTATACGGACGTTACTTTCAACTACGGAATTTGGAATAAAATCGCCCGTCCTTTTGTGCGCTGGACGGCTCAACACATTATCAGTCAGGATGTGGCAATTCTTGGTATCCAGCAAGACGTAATCGATAAATACGGCAATCAGATTGCCAACACGCCAGCCGACACAATTCACGTCTTTGTTGAGTCTATCCGGAACAAGATTGAAGCTGGAGAAGATCCTAGAACGCTTTCAGATAAATCAGTCGAAGTAACTTTCTGGGTGTAATAGGGTTTTGGATTAGCAACTATTAGATAGTAAAAAATTATTTCAGCAACCAAGCTACTTTTCCCCAAAGGGGTGTAATTAACTATGGGCGTTTTCGCTGCATTCGTAGTTTTGATGGCGCTGACGGCTTCCAATGAGCGCAGGTTATCCGCTCTCCGAGGAAGAAGCTACGAGGATTGGGTTTTGGATTGTATTGGCCTATTTTTTCAGGGAATTGTTATCCCAATACTTCAAATTACAGCGGTCTATCAGTTATACCGCTATCTCTTACCCAGCTTTAGCGGATGTTTGTCCGTTCACCCTATAGCAGCCGTTTTTCTCAGCTTCGTTTTTGTAGATTACGTTTACTATTGGAACCATCGCTTGCTTCACAGTCGGTGGTTTTGGCCTGTCCATATGGTTCATCATACCAGTACAGAAATGAACGTACTTTCTACCTCTAGGAATACTTTGTGGACAAGCTTCCTAATCGTCTACTTGTGGGTTCATGCTCTGTTTATTTATCTACTACAAGAGCCAACTTGGTACATTGCAGGTGTAAGCCTAACTTGCGCTTTAGACTTGTGGCGTCACAGCGCGATCGCCCCGAAGCCAAAATCATTACTTTATCGCTTGCTATCGGTCTTGCTAATCTTACCCCAAGATCATGCATGGCATCATGCTACTGCAAGCGATCGCGCTAACTATGGAGCAAATTTTAAGTTTTGGGATAAGCTTCACGGAACTTATTATCACTGCGAAAATCCACCTGATTCTTTAGGAGTTAAAACAGACCTCACCTTAATAGAAAAGTTAGTCTGGCCCTTGGGATTTTAGATTTTATATTGAGGATATAAAAAGCAGTGAACGAAGAAATAATAGACGCAGCCCCAACAACGCCAATAGACAAAGCTGAAGAGTCAAAGGCTAATCCCATAACTTTTTTAAGCATTATCCTTTCCTGCTTTCCCGCCTTAGTTATTTTGATGGCGATCGCGTCATTTTTATGGATTTGTTTTTCCCCAGGAATCTTCAGCGTTTTGGCGTTTTTATCTACCATTTATATATTTCCCTTACTTGTATATCGAGTCCATAATGCTGTTTATCCACTAAAAGAAGGGGTTAGCTATTTAGGCGGAAAAGGCTATTCGCCTTGGTGGGGAAGCCACCAAATTCAAGTTATATATATAGCGTTCCCTACACTAGAAGTATTGCTTCGCCTTATCCCCGGAGCTTTTTCATTGTGGCTGAGACTTTGGGGATCTAAAGTTGGTAAAAACGTCTACTGGACGCCGCAGTTTGAAATTGCCGATCGCGGTTTAATCGAAATAGGCGATCGCGTGGTTTTCGGGCACGGAGTCGGTATTTATCCGCACATTATAAAACCCAGAAAAGAAAACTTAATGCTGTATGTAAAGAAAGTAAAAATCGGCAGTAACGTCTTCTTAGGAGCATGGAACCACATTGGCCCCGGAGTCTCAATTGAAGAGGGAACATACCTTCCTGTCTTCACCCACATCTATCCCAATAAAAAATTTTCTCAAACTTAGTAAATTATCAATCCAAAATCTAAAATACTATGATGTCTCCTCTTGTAAAAATATTCGGCAACCTTCTTGCACCTTATGTCTGGAAATTCCATAACGCACTGCAAAATCCGCAAGCAGCGCAGCAATCTGTTCAGCAAGAAATTTTTAGTCATCTCGCCGCTAGTGAGTACGGCAAATCTTTAAATATCAGGTCGTTCGCCGATTGGAATCGCATCCCCATTGTTGACTACGACGACATGAAAGAATGGCTCGATAAACAGCAAAAAAGTAATGCTTCCATCCTCACTCCAGAACCAATTCTGTTATACGAGAAAACCTCTGGTAGTCGCGGGCCAGCTAAGTTAATTCCGTATACTAAATCTCTTAAAAATAGCTTTAACCAGATGTTCTGCATTTGGGCGCACGATTTGATTATGCATGGCCCAAGTTTCTCGACGGGCAAAATATACTTTTGCATCTCCCCCCAGCTTGACAACTCTCCTAAAAATGAGCAAGGAATTACCGTAGGAATGAGAGATGACTCAGAATATCTCGATGGCTGGTTGAGGTCGTTTCTGAGTCCGTTTCTAGTTGCTCCGGCGGGATTGCATCGCCTTAAAAATGCTGAAGAATTTAAGGAAAAACTTTCACAAGCTCTCCTAATAGAAGAAAATCTGGAAGTTATCTCGATCTGGAGTCCGAGTTTCTTAAAAGTTATCCTCGACTACATCCAAACTAACCGAATGCGGCTGCGTGAAAAACTTAAAAATAAAATATCAGCTAAACGTTATAGGCTGCTATTAGAGCCAAACATCGAGTGGATGCAAATTTGGCCAGAACTAAAATTAATCTCCTGCTGGGATAGCGCCAACGCTGCGGATGGTGCGGGTTTTCTGCGATCGCTCTTTCCCCATGTCCTCATCCAAGGAAAAGGACTCCTCGCTACTGAAGCGCCAATGACGATTCCTTTAATTGAAGCGAAGGGATGCGTTCCCCTAGTTGATGAAGTGTTCTTTGAATTTGAGGATAATGAGGGCAAAATACACCGCCTCCACGAGATTAAACCGGGAAATATTTATGAGATTATTATTTCTCAAAAGGGAGGTTTATACCGTTACCGCATGGGCGATCGCGTGCGCGTCAGCCATTTCTACAAAGCTACGCCTTGTCTGGAGTTTATCGGAAGAACTCAAGAAACTAGCGATCTTGTCGGCGAGAAGCTTTATTCTGATTTCGTGCGCGATGTTATTGAAGATTTAGCGCTAGAAGGGACTTTTTTTAAAAGCTTGGTTCCCGCAACTAAACCGAAAGAACATTACATCCTTTTGCTCGATAGTGCGAAGGAATCTCCCGATGCGATCGCTCAACGCTTAGACAATGCTTTAATGCGATCGCACCACTATCGCCATGCTAGACTATTAGGCCAATTGTCCCCGGCGCGGGTGCTGGTGTCGCCGCAAATACCTGAGATTGCGATCGCCTACAAAACGCAATCTGGAATGAAGTGGGGAGACATGAAACACCCAATTCTTATCACCAAACCGCTTACAGAAGAACTCCTCAACAAACTAGAGAAAGTCTCCCAAGAGAAATCTATTTGTTGATAACATAGCAGAGACGCTGATTTATCGCGTCTCTACAACTAACATTAATCTTTTGTTTATAAACATTTGGATTTGGTAAACTACCTACTGGCATGGATGTTTAAATCCAAAATCTAAAATGGTATAAGCCAATGCAACCTAATGTAGTATTTGGAAATGCACCTCTTGAAGGTGCAAATCGTGGTGGTTGGTTCATGGGGCACTTTATCACCCCTAGCGATGACCCTCGTTCGCTCTCAAACCTAGAAGTAAAATGGGGCGTCCACAAAGCAGGAGAAGGTAGAACCCAGTGGGCAACAAACGTCGAAGCAACTACACTTTCAATACTCGTTAAAGGGCGATTTCGATTGCAATTTCCAGAGCAAGAAATCGTATTATCTAGTGAAGGCGACTACGTTCTTTGGTTGCCTGGAGTGCCCCATTATTGGAGTGCTGAGGAAGATTCTACCATTCTCACTGTTAGATGGCCCTCGAAGTCAGGAGATAGCGTAGCAACTCCCACTCAGGGCGAGCAAAGTTAGCTAACTTGCGTCTGGAACCAATATGGTTCCGCTGTAACCTGCACTGTTGTAGCGTGCAAGTACGTCAGCGGCGATCGCTTTCGCCTTCCCCGCCTCAACCAAAGCCACGCACGCACCCCCAAAACCAGCACCAGTAAGCCTTGCACCAAAAACTCCCGGCGTTTCTTGCAACATCGCCACGAGGGTATCCAGTCCTAGAACGGAAACTTCGTAATCGTCGCGCAAGCTGGCGTGAGAAGCGTTCATCAATTCCCCAAACCGCTGTGCTGACACTCCTTGCAGAACCTCCAGCACCCGGTTATCCTCGGTGACGACGTGACGAGCGCGACGCCGCTGGGGTTCGGGTAAATTTTCCACTGCTTGAGGATCTGTGATATCTCTGAGGGCTTTAACCCCCAGCAATCGCGCCGCTTCTTCGCACTCAGCGCGACGCTGGTTGTATCCGCTAGTCGCCAACGTGCGCGGTATGCCACTATCGATCACCAAAACTTCTGCACCAGCAGGGAAAGGGATAACTTGGCGTTCGAGCGATCGCGTGTCTAAAAACAGCATAGAATCCGTGTCAGCCAAGCTCGAAGCCATCTGATCCATAATGCCGCAGTTGACGCCAGCATATTGAATTTCCGCCTGTTGTGCTAGTTCGGCGATGCGGACATCATCGAGATCGAGATTGAGGAGCGATCGCACTCCCCTGAGCGTTGCAACTTCCAAAGCCGCACTGCTAGACAAACCCGAACCCATCGGTACCGACGAACTTACGTGCAGATTCAGCGGCGGTATTGCTTTTCCTTCCTGCTGCAAAAGCCTGATACACCCCAATATATAGCTGGCGAATCCTGGCGGAGTGTGTTCGTTGTCTGAAATGCTTACCCGTTCGTCGAGTTCTTGCGAATAGAAGTGGTGCTGTCCATCCTTGCTGAAACCCAAATTTACCGTTGTCCGTTGTGGAATCGCTGTTGGTAACACGAATCCATCATTGTAGTCGGTGTGTTCGCCTAGCAAATTCACCCGTCCTGGTGCGCTGGCTTGCGTTTCAGGTGTTTTACCAAATATCTGCTGGAAGTCCATCATAATTTATTACGAGCTAGCGTTACATTGACATTTTTTCGTATTTTATTAACGAAAAAGTTTTAAAATTAATTTGTTTGTGGCTGGCTATCCCTAACTGAATTAACTATGATAGTTATATAAAATTATAGGCTTGATTAACATCATATTATGCATCATTTTGTTAACCTTGCCCTCAACCAGCCATAGTTATTCTTTCAATATTTAATCTATTTCCACACCTTTAACTATTTAAAAATAACTATTGTATTGTTTATCACAGCACTGCTTAACGATACATCCTACCGGAGATAGACCTAAAAATAAGCTTGATTAGCTCGTAGAAAGAGCAAATAATAAGTAGAGCTTCTATAAAATAAATGGCACAATCGGAAAGCTTTTAAGGAAACAAAGAGGGCTAGTAACTATGCTTAATATAGGTGATTACGTCCTAAGTCAAAAAACAGGCCACATCGGCAAAGTTATCGGCTACGGCCATCAAATACTTGAGAACACTTACACTTCAACACTCAAAGTGTTAGTCGATCGTACCCCAGATTTTAGTAAGAAAGCTGTTGTGGAGGAAGACGTATATTCGGCATGGACAGCTTGGCAGGGAGCTAATAATTCCAACCTCATGAGTTAACTGCCATGACTAGGATTAACTAAAGTTGAGAACCTACTCCCTGCCAAAATCATTAGGTAGAATAGGCAACCCGTCTAGATACAACTGGCGTTAATCCCGACAGGACTGGATGCCCGGATTTGACAACCTGCTCAACAATATCGGCAGCTCTTTTTACTCCACCTGATTGACGGATAGATTCCTTCAACCTTAAGGCATTATTTAAGTAAGAATCCTCCGTTAGCACCCGTTGAATTGCTGCTTGCAGCTCGGTCGCGTTCAGGCTAGCTAAAGGAAGCACTTCCCCAGTCCCTGTCCACTTAATTCGCGCTCCCGTTCCTGGCTGTTCGTATGTAATTGGAATGGCAACCATAGGAACCCCTTGACTCAGCGAATCTAGTACCGTGTTGAGTCCTCCGTGAGTGATGGTTAACCTAGCTTTGGAAAGCAGTTCTAGTTGAGGGGCATATTTTACAACTAAGGGAGAACCGGGCAGTCCTTGCACCGCTTCTACATCCATCCCGCCCCCAAGAGTGATAACCAGTTGCACATCCAGCCCCTGACAGGCTGCGGCGATGTAGTGATAAATATCCTCTTTAGTATTTTGCACAGTTCCAAGCGAAGCATAGATCAGCGGTTGTCCGGTCAAGCGTTCGTAGGGAAAAGAAATTTTTCGCGGCGATGCATTGCGAAAAGGGCCAACGTAATGGAAGTGCTTTGGTAGGTTGGTGCAGGGGAAATCAAAAGCAGCAGGTTGCTGGCTAATTTGGGCAAGTCGAGAACGCGATGCATACAACTTGCGAACCGCTGGCAACTTCCACTGTTTACGATACTGATTGAGAGCTTGCAGAAGCGGTTGGCTATTGCGATCTAATAGGTAATAAGCAGCCTGATTGCGAAGACGCGCCCACAACTTATTCTCGTAGTTCCAAAGAGTAAAGAACGGAGGAATTTCTGCTTTGCGGTGGATCGCTTGGGCACAGGATACGGTTACAAAAGGCATACCCAAGTATTCGCCTACTGTTTCGCTTGCTGGTTCTAGCTGATCTGCCAGCAGTGCTTCAATTCCCGCTTCTGCAATTGCACGGGGAGCATCTTTGCACATCGTAGCTGTGAAACGTTGGCACAAGTCTACTGAATAACGTAGGGATTCTATACCGCTTAATTTACCTAATTCTGTGAAGCTTTCGGCAAGTTCGCCCGGTCGATAAGCAGACTTTCCAATAGGCCAAAAGTTTAGTCCTTCAGAGAGTACTGCTGTTTCTAAATCGGGTATTTGCAGGAAGGTGATGCGATGACCGCGCCGTTGCAGCTCTCGTCCCAAGGCTGCCATAGGATGAATATGACCAGCAAAAGGTGGGCAAATTACACCAAAGTGTGTCATGGCTTATATAGATCTTTTAACGATGTTTGGGTTTTAGGGGAGTGCTATACATTCAGAAGATAAACTCCAAAAAGCGCTCGCTGGAAAATTTACTTCAAGATCGCGAAGTTAACTTCTGAGACTAATAGCTAAAAGCTAAACTCACTAATTCAAGCACAAAAGATTATAAAAAAACTTGCTTTATGGGATGTACAATCCCACGACAAGTTTTTTATTGGGTGATAATAGCTAACTTTATTGCTAAGATTTAATCTATACTTCTAGCTAAAGAATAGTCTTACTGTTAAAGCAATTTGTTATTTTAAATACAAAGGATGCTAGTATATATCAAATACCGATAAGCGCAGAGTCATTAAACTATAATATAATAAAAAAATGCTTATAATAGTTGGGTTTCGTTACTCAACTCAACCTACGTGGCTTTTATATTTTTAGCCCTAATGTATATGAATTTGGTTCAGGTTTGAATGGCAAACTCTTCCGGATCAATTCCCCAATTCACCCAACGAATAGCCTCCCGTGCCGATTCAATATCAGGTGGCACGCGCAAGGCGTGAATGAATCCGGTGCTTGGGCAAGTCATCTTTAATAAATATATTGGCTCGACATCAACATTATTATCTATTTTTAATAAAGTATATTCTTGATACGAATCTAACTCTATTGCTCCTAATTCCTGGGCGATGCGTTCGTAGCCAATTCCTTGAATTAGCACTCGCCGCAGTTCGGCGTTATCTTCTTCTAAAAGCCATTGGGGTTGCCACTGATTCGGGTGGAGTTTCCCATATTTTTCAGGTAGTGTCACGCCATGATAGGCGTAGAGACTGTATCCATCGGCAAACTGTATTGCTGGTGCGCCTTCCGCGTGGAGACGATATTCGTTATCGAAGGAGAGAATGCGGGGGCGATCGCACACGAAGCAAATCTTTTCAAAGGTGAAAATCCAGCCACTATGTTTGACTAGCTGCTGATATATTTTCCATTTTTCTATATCTGCTTGGTAACTAAGGGCAGAAACACAAAATTCATATAAACTAGCCAAACCAGTCCAGTCTTCTGGTAGGACTAAGGGTTCAGCCGCGTAGTAATCCCTATACTCAAATTGAGTTTCTAATTGGCTTTCTAGTATTTTATTTATGCCCATCTCTAAATAACTCATCAATTCTTGATATTCTTGATCTTGCAGTATGCTTTTCACTTGAATATAAAGGTTACTTTCATACCATAGGTCACACCACATCCGATCCTTCAGCCCGCTACCTAATCCACTCTCTATTTGCTCCCCCATTCTTGTTTCCCATCCACCTATCGGTATATTTTCCCAATAGCTAAAAGCCGAATAAGGGCTATCACAAAAAATAATTTTAGGCTCTTCTTCGCCTATCATTTCATAAGCATTTTTTACCGCTTCAGCAGCTTTTTCTCTATCAATCGGTTCAGTAGAAAGCGCAATCTTTCTCCACTTTTCACGATAAACTGGAATTAAAGCTTCTTGCTCTGGAGTCAGCTTTTCAATCTTTTCGTGTGACATATTGCCCCGCGTTGCTGAATATACCTTTGGCAGAAAATCCCCTAGCGATTATAAATCGCGGCTACACAAACAAAGTCCGCCTGCGCGGACTTAAGAAAAATTGGTATTTTTAACCCTTTGTCAAGCAGGTTTTGTCTGTATAGCCGCGAATGGAATTCGCTAGGACATTTCCATTATCCAACTTCCAAAGGTACGGGTCGCAACCTTCCCTCTACCTCTACGCTAGGCCAATTTGGATCTAAAGTCATATTTTCCAACTTTCCATCATTAGCAAGAACAAAAGTATCTTCAATCTTTGCCCCTGGTAAACTTGGATTCCAAGCAACAGCCATATTCTCCGCCAGAGTGTCATTAGTTGTGGGATTGGCTACAACTTCTCGCGCCATATATCCCGTAGTTCCACCCTGATGATGTTCGCGGATTGCATTAGGAAAACCGTGCTTTTGATAAGCATTAGCTAACGTGTCATAAACTGCATTAAGGGCTACCCCAGGTTTTAAAGAATTCAGCGCTTCCGCTTCAATTTCCCGGACATGGTGGTGCAATTTAGCACGTTCATCGGAAAGCGAACCGAATGATACAAATCGGGTAAGATTCGCATACAAACCATGTGCCCTAGCGCAAAATACCAGCATCGCTTGCTGTCCAATTTTTTCCCCGCTAGCCGTAGCGTGACGGTAAAGCGGCAAACGCCTATCGCCTGCTACTAGCGTCAGGGCTGGATGTATGCCCCTCGCCCACAAAGCCTCTGCACCCGCGCCCGCAAGCTGATATTCTGTCCAATCAGGCTTGGCAGCTTTTAGCACCTCTGTCATCGCTTCGCTAGCCTTACGCCCAAGTTGACGATATCGCTCTAGCTCGCTTGGCGTCATGGTTAGTTTATGTTGTTGTAGAGACGCGGGTAATCGCTTCTCTACATGAGGGATGGGGCGATCGCTCAAAATTTTCCCACCATTAGTAGCTTCTCGCACAAAAGATTCGCGATTTTCCGCATCTGCCCAAGGATTGACGTAAAACTGGAAATTTGCCGGAATTTCCTCATCTTTAAAACGTTGCGCTTCTATTTCATCTGTCAATATCCAAGCATTTTCTAAAGTTACCAGAACCTCTGCAACTCCAGTTTCAGCCGTCAGCAAAACTGTATTTGAACCCCCAGCAGTCGCCCAAGCAAACCAATCTGTACCGCGCAATCGCAAACCCTGGGCGTCATTTTCACTGAGCGCTTTCCGGATTAATTCTATTTTGGATGAAACTTCTTCACTTAATTGATTCATAGCATTTATTGATTCTGCTGTTACATTTTTACTCGCCCCTAGTCCATCTTAAAAAGGGGGATTAATTTCAAGCCATCTTTAAAAGAGGGGTTTATCTAAAGCCGTCCTTAACTAAAGAAAAATCTAAAGATTCCCTTAGCTAGAAGAGGAATCTTAAGCCTCCCTTAAACAGGGATAAATTTAAAGCCATTTTTAACTAGGGGAAAAATCTAACGCCCCCCTTTTTAAGGGGGGTTGGGGGGATCGTCTTCACAAACGCACTGGCGTTTCCAGGGTTACAGCTACAGCCTGTAAATCCTTAGCCTTTTCCTCTGGCAAAGCATCATTAGCAAACATCCCCGCAGCAAGTTCAGTACCCGCCAGATACTTCAGCCTATCTTTAGTACGATAGGGGGGAAAAAACTCGGCGTGCAGGTGTGCTTCTGGGTGCGGATTCCCATCAGTAGGCGCTTGAAACCAAGCCATCAAATAAGGAAAGGGACGATTCCACAAACCATCATATTTAAGAGTGACAGTCTTTAGAGCTTTAGCAAGTGCGCTACGCTGTTTTTCAGTAAGATCCATGAACGTCGCGACTGGCTGAATTGGGGCAACCCAGACTTCATAAGGATAACGGGCGCAAACAGGAACGAATGCGATCGCGTCATCATCCAAATAAATCAGCCGCTGCTTATCCTCAATCTCCTTTTGTATCAAATCTTGCAGCAAACCCCGCTGATGCTCCTGATAATAAGCTTGCTGTTGCGCCAACATTTTTGCTGGAACGGGAGGCACAAACGGATAAGAATAAATTTGTCCGTGAGGATGAGACAAAGTTACTCCCATTTCCACACCCCGATTCTCGAACGGCAGCACATACTGAATGTGTGGATTTTCTCCAATGACGCGAGTTCTATCAGCCCAAACTTGCAACACCAATTCCAGATGATCCAGTTCCAGAGAACCCAATGAAGTCTCCGGATCTTGAGTAAAAACTACTACCTCACAAGTACCGTTTGCCGGAACAGTTTCCACAATGCTGGCAGGCGGATCGTGAGATGTCAAAACCATAGATGGGAAGCGGTTATCGAAAACCGCCATATCATACCGACCTTGGGGTATTTCTGTCGGAAAATCAGGATCTTTGGTGGGTGCTAGCGGGTTATATTCCGGCGGCGGCATAAAAGTCCGCCCCTGTCGGTGACTGGCATAAGCAATCCATTCTCCGCGCAACGGATGCCAGCGCAAGTGTGGATTTGCCTGAACTGGCTCGTTACTTGGACTGGGGGCAATGATGCCCTCCTCTATGGGATATCTGCTGTATAGCGTAAGTTTGCGACCATCCGGCTTTAAGAGTTGCTGGGAGTACATCTTCACTCTGGCTATGTCCGGCTGAAACTCTTGGGAGTATAGCTTTGTACTGATTTTCTTTGCCTCTACCGAGAGTTGCAAATGCTGTAGAGTTTTTAGGACATTGCTACAAAATGAAAACCGCAGATAAACTGAGTTTATCTGCGGGTATAACCTTTGAGAAATTTATGACTCTACCTAAAGTGCGACTAGATTTAAGGCTTTATCTGACTTTTGCCTAGTAGTTGCTCAATTTAGTGTCTTTGGTGTTGCCAATTTTTGGCTAAAGGCTGGTAAATTTTGCGCTCGCCCTCTTGGTAAATTACCCTTATCGGTTTACTCCGTTAGCACTTTTCTAAAGGCAAAAGCCATTCTTTCAAAGCGCTGCACCAACTGTTGACTAAAAATATAGATATCGTCATCCCAACCATCAGCGATTACATCCAAGTGTTTTCTCGAAGGCAACGGATGGGCGGAACATTCAAAGCAATCCATAAACAAGTCTAAAAGACGCGATCGCGGATTCCATCTCTTGCCAGCAGTTTACTCCATTACAAGTGTTGCCCTTATTAGTAGGTAGACTAGGCCACCTACTAATAATTGGCTGGGGGTGGCGGCGTTGAAGAAAAAGAGCTATTACTGGGCACACTGGTGGGCTGGCTGTCCATGATCCGATTGCGACCATGTTGCGTCAACACATCCTTCTATTAGATCTTCCTCATCATCACCCCAGCCCATAGTCGCCGCTTTGATTGCCTCAATTGGGAATTTAGGAGTGCGATCGCCATACAACAAACCGTTAGCTTCCTGGAAAGTATCCGTCAACTGGGTGTAACAAAAACCGCTGAACAGTTCAACTTTGTTAACCACATTCAGAAGCGCAGTGTATCGTATTTGCAGTTCCGATAAATTCTCAGAGCGCACGTATCCCCAAGCTTTGCGATCTTCGCGACCAGCATAGGCAATCCCCCCAAATTCAGTAAGCATGATCGGCTGTCCTTGATGGGGATGACCGTCAAGCGTCAGAACCCGCCCGCCCGGACGCTGGCGATCGAAGAGATCTGCTAGCTTGACTTCAGGCCCATAGCGCTTTGCTAACCGTCTGGGCTTGTTATCGTAGTCGTGGATGGCGAGGATGTCTGTTGCGGCACTTTCCCAACCGTCGTTCCCGATTACTGGGCGAGTCGGATCTAAGGTTTTCGTTAGGTGATATAGCGCTTGGACGCAGTGTTGGTGTGCTTGCGTTGCTGTCAGGTCGGGAACTCCCCAAGATTCATTAAAGGGAACCCACACCACAATGCAAGGGTGGCTGGAATCGCGCTCGATTACCTCTGTCCACTCTTTGGTAATGCGTTCTACTGCTTTGGGAGTAAAGCGATAAGGGCTGGGCATTTCTTCCCAAACCATCAGACCGAGTACATCTGCCCAGTATAGGAACCGGGGGTCTTCGATCTTCTGGTGCTTGCGGACTCCGTTGAAGCCCATAGCTTTGGCTAGTTCGACATCGCGCCGCAATGCTTCATCGGAAGGCGCGGTCATCAGAGTTTCGGGCCAGTAACCTTGGTCTAGAACTAGGCGCAGATAGTAAGGGCGACCGTTGAGCATGAAGCGATCGCGCTGTATTGCCACAGTCCGCATCGCTGTATAGGATTTAACTTCATCCACTAGCTCGCCATCTGACCACAACTGAATTTCAGCATCGATCAAAGTTGGCTTCTCAGGACTCCACAGCAATTCGTTGCGGTAGTCGTCAATACCAGGGTCAGATAGGGCGATGCGTCGGTGAATCTCACCGTTGATCACTTCGTAGGTGTCGTTCACAAGCAGATTACAGCCAACTGTCAATCTGACCTTGATTTGCATACCATCGCGTTTCGCACCCTCGACGAAAGCCTCAAACCCAATCTCCCAGCGCTCGAAGTGTGGAGTCCAGCGTAGACGATGTATATAAGTAGTAGGAACCACCTCAGCCCAAACCGTTTGCCAGATACCGCTGGTGCGCGGATACCAAATGCTATGGGGTTCAAGCTGCCAATCTTGCTTACCGCGAGGTTTAGCCAAGTCTTGGGGGTCGTCTTGTGCCCAAAGTGTCACCCTCTGCGACCCGGTTTTATTCAAATTAGGTGTAATATCAATACTGAACGGGGTATGTCCACCCTCGTGGTCAGCCATAAATTCGCCATTGACCCACACCTTAGCGCGATAATCTACAGCTCCGAAGTGTAACAGCACTCGACCCTGATCTACAGGCACGTCAAATTCACGCTCGTACCAGCAGTTGGGGTGAAAGCCAGTGTCGCCAATGCCGCTTTTTGCGGACTCGGGCGCGAAGGGAACTTGAATAGTATGAGTCCAAGATGAAACATCTTGCGGTCGAACCATTTGACCATCGTCATCAAATGTAAACTTCCACGGGCCGTTCAGAGAAATCCAGTGTTGGCGCTGCAACTGCGGACGCGGATAAGCCAAATCAAAAATAGCCTCAGAATCGGCTCCGGGGGGCTTGATGTAGCAATTTTCTAGCAACTTGCCTAAAGAGTTCATACAGACATCTACCAAAGGTTATATATCTAGCGTACCCACAAGTACACCCGCTTGAACTCTTTTTCGGGATTTATTGAAAACTTTTTTTCAAGCCTTGCACAGTATGGGTTTGAGCGATTTGATGCCAATTAAGCGGTGCTGGCGGGTTGTAGATAAGTGAAAATACTGAGTTATCGCCTTGGCTCAGATACCTAACTAGGTTTTCAAGCCCCGCTGCTGCAACTGCCTGGATAAATTTTTCTAGCGGCGATTTAAAAACCCTGTAACCGTTGTAGTGGCTCGGTATCGCGGTAAGCCGGGAAACGCTCTGCCTCACCCTGACACCTAGCTCGCCATCGGCCAAAAGCTTTGGTTGGCTGCCAAGTGCAGCAAAGCAAAGTATATATATATAGTAACGTTAATGTCTTTCAGTGGCTGGTTAATTAACTTATTGCCAGTAATGTAGAACTGAACGCTCGTTTTAACCTCTGAAACTATAGGATGCTTGCCCATTACGGGCGGTACTATGACTGAGACGATTCCCTTAAGACATTACGCTTGATTGAGAAAGTTAGGGTCACTCAGAATTATGAATCCTGCGTAGCAGCGAATGACTGTTGTCTTTCCGACGAAGAAGATAGAGTCCTTAGAAGCAGGACAAGTGCTTTTGTTTATTCTCTGAGTGACCCTTACTTACGTTAAGTTTAAGCAGTGCTATGCTTCAACGGCCAATAAACTCGCAAACTTGATCTAAACCTGTTATTTCAAATAACATTGTGACTTGCTCGTTTGCTGAACGGATTAAAAGTTTGCCATTAGCTTCTCTAATGGTTTTCAGTATGGAAACGAGAGTCATTAAGCCAGCACTGGACATAAAGGTGACATTTTTGAGGTCAAGCACAATAGTTTTTACTCCAGCCTCAACAATGCTCTCAACCTCGCGGGTAAATTGAGATACTTTATCAGTATCCCAATTATCAGGAGAATGGAGAATTTTAATAACGTTCTGAACATCACGACTGAAGTGAGTTGCCTTTGGACTATCGAAAATATCGCTAGAGGGGACAACTTGAAAAAGAGTATTCATATGCACAAGCCTCAATTAGTAATGTGTAGTTTTCAAATGTTGGTAAAAAGGGAAGCGCGATCGCCTTTTCAAGGCAGGTACAGCAAGTTAGGGGTGTGAGACAACAGCATCAATCTCGACAACTAACAGCTGTTTAGCAATGAGCGATCGCAAAAAGTGAAGAGCGTGGCGAATGCAATCTTGTTATCTATGATGGCGAATTTTATTGCCCTATAAATCCCTCTTAGGGATTGAAAATAGCTCTGATAGAGGAGGCAAGGGCTAGAAAAACCCTTACCTCAGCTTTCTAGCAATACGTCTATCAGCTATTTACTAACAGCTTTTCCGTTACCGTTTGCCACTATGGGTTCCACAGGAATTGCTTTATCAACAATATCAACGCGGCTTCCATTCTGGGCAGAGCCATTCATACTCCCTAGCAGTTCTATCGACGGTTTGGTGCCGATCTGCTTGAAGATTGTGAGAGCTTGAGCGACTACTTGATCCATGTTGTAATACTTGTAAGTAGCCAAACGTCCCACAAAATGTACGCCTTGAGTTGCGTCAGCTAGATCCTTATATTTCTTGTAGAGTTCTGCATTTTCTGGACGCGGTACGGGGTAGTATGGATCTCCCTCGGCACGCGGATATTCGTAAACAATGCTAGTTTTGGAGTGTTCTTGTCCGGTCAGATACTTAAACTCAGTAACGCGGGTGTAAAGATGTTCGTTGGGATAATTCACTACCGCCTGTGGCTGATAGACAGACACATTATGCGTCTCGTGCTTAAACTCCAACGAACGATAGGGTAGCTTCCCGTAGCGGTAATTGAAGTATGCATCGACGGGTCCGGTATAGATCATCTCTTTATAAGGGATCATTCCCAAGATGTCGCGATAATCGGTGTTAAGCATGACCTTGATGTTGGGGTGATTCAACATCTTCTCGAACATCCGGGTATAGCCGTGCAGAGGCATTGCTTGATAAGCGTCTGTAAAATAGCGATCGTCGCGGTTGGTACGAGTTGGTACTCTTGCGATTACTGACTTATCTAGATCGGATGGATCTATATCCCATTGCTTGCGGGTATAGTTGCGGAAAAACTTTTCGTAGAGTTCCCGTCCAACTTTGCTGACAACTACATCTTCACTGTTACGGATATATTCTTTGGGTTCAGCAACAGATGCAAAAAACTCTTGGACTTGGAATGAAGTGAGGTTTAATCCGTAGAGCTTATTAACAGTGTCGAGGTTGATGGGAATGGGGAGAAGTTGGCCGTCTACGCTAGCAAGTACGCGATGTTCGTATTGCCGCCAAGGGGTGAATTGGGAGAGATACTCGAAGACATCGCGAGAGTTGGTGTGGAAGATGTGCGGGCCGTATTTGTGAACCAGGATGCCAGCATCATCGTAATGATCGTATGCGTTACCGCCAATGTGGTTGCGGGTATCAATAATCAAAACTTTTTTGCCAGCCTGAGTCGCCAAACGCTCTGCAAGTACGCTTCCAGCGAATCCTGCTCCAACAATTAGGTAATCAAACATTTTATTATTCCGCCTTTTTTACGATTAATGAAGTTGCTGGCGATCGCGTCTGCCAGCTAAGTACAGCCAAACCCTACTAAAACTTTGAGCAAAAGCCTCGTGCAATCTGCTTTCAAAGTTTTGTTTTACTAAACGTCGAACAACTAACTTTGCTATGCCAATCTCAGGTAGCAAACGCTAAATATTGCGTTTGCTAGCGTGTTAACATCACGCGGCGAACTACTGGGTCGATTGGTTGCGTCGATCGGCAAGCCGCGATCGCTGTTACTATCCAGAACGCTCCGCTTAGCCTGAAGTTAACCCGAAGGCAATGCTACAGGATTTTCTACGGATGCTTTGCGATCCTCAATTGCACCCTGCACCAGTTGCATCATGTGCGCCCAAGTAGCATCCCAGGAATTCTGCGCTAGGAACGCATCTACTCTATCCAACCATCCCGATTCATCGGGCTTTTGATTCATCGCCGCTTCCGCTGCGGCAACGAAATCTTCTACTGTGTCTGCAATCGCGACTAAACCCTCGTCCCCGTAAGGACGAACTACGTCGCGGATTGAAGTGGACACAACTGGCTTGCCTGCGGCTAAGTATTCTGGGGTTTTTGTGGGGCTGATGAAACGTGTTGACTCGTTACGGGCAAAGGGCAGCAATGCCACATCCCACCCAGCTATATATGCAGGCAACTCTTGATATGATTTGCCCCCAAGATAATGAATATTTTGGGGGCGCGGCAGAATTTCTGGATCTATTTTGACTACTGGGCCAATAATAACTAGATGCCAGTCAGGACGCGCACTTGCAATCCCGCCTACCAGTTCGATATCCATCCGCTCGTCGATCACGCCGAAGAATCCTAGACGCGGGTGGGGAATATCCACTTGATCTGCTGGTTCCTGTGCAAGCGTCCTGGATTGTGCGAAGTGTTCTTTCTCAATGCTGCTAGGAAAGGCGTAAACGTTGGGGTGCTGGTTGCGTTTGCTCTCGTAAAGGCTCTGTCCCCCAGTAAACACCAAGTCTGCACGTTTAAATAGTTCGGCTTCGCGTTCTTTCAAGGCAGGTGGTGCCCCCTTGAATGCAGACAACTCATCCATGCAATCGTAGACAACTACCAACGGCTGCAAGTGGCTCGTGAACGCGATCGCCATCGGTGCGTAGTACCAAAGGATGTAGTTGCGTATATTTTCCTTGGCGAACAGTTCATCTACTAGCGCTTTTTGAGCATCGATCAGCTCTTGTTCGCTCAATCCTTCCGGTAGGTGCGGAACTGCAACGCAGACTCCAGACTCGCGTTTTGTAACATCAAGCCGTCTTGATGGATCGGCACTAAACATCGGTTCTTCGATAATGAATACACGTCTTCCTTTTGCACAACGCGAGAGAAGATGTTGCGGTCTTTGGTAGACGAAATCCCAACGCAAATGGGACAAACAAACGAGATCGGGTGCTTCTGAATCAGATTGCTGCAAACTTCGTGAGGAGGCTTCCTTTTGTGGCGTTGGGTCTGGGAAGTCAAATTGCGTTTCCCATGCCACGACTTTATTAATATTATTATTTTTTTGCTCTTCGGGTCGGGACATCGGTAGCCTCAGATAGTAAGTTTGATGGGAACTTTTCAGCAAATGTGTTACAGGCTGGGCGCAACACATAATCTGGGAGGTTCAATATTCCCCGGCGCGACTAAGGCGGGAGTTCTACGGCAAAACCTAGCACAACCAGCAAACAAGATGATCTTCCGGGGCGATCGCTCCAATACTCAGCTTCACAACTAACCCCCGGCAGTTATTCTTTTTTCGATGTGCTATTGCTCTTAATCATAAGTGTTAAATTTTTCCGAAACTTCTCCCAGAGGGATGAATTTTCTGCTAAGGCTTAACAAATAACTCCTAATGTCTATCTTTTAGCTTCTACCTCAAGAATGGATCTTCTTGTTCTAAGGTATAGGCATAATGTTAAGCCACGTTGTTACGATTAATACAAACTTTCCCCCAGTGATATCACTGAGGGTTGCATATAGAGGGTTAGAAGCAAAATTAAAAAAGGCTGAAATTCTTTCGCAGCTTAGGTTTTAACCTTTAAAAACAATTTTATATACAAAATCTAAAACCTAACATCCCTCAACCTCACGAGCCACCGCAGACTGAGATAGGGTTGAATAAGGTGAGATCTAATTAGTAAAAACTAAAAACTTGCGTCTTAAACAGCCTAATTTTGCCAAATGTCAAAATTTTACCGCAATTTGCTTCGATTAACCTTGTTATTCTTAACGGGATTTATTCTTAGTCTTAGTATCAGCGTTTTAGATATTAGAGAAACCGCCGTTGTCGCGCAGTCGAATCCGCAGGATGGGTTGGTGCGTGCAGCGATCGCGGAATATAAAGAGGGTAAATACAACTCGGCGATCGCGCTGTGGCAACAATTACTAGGACAAATCACCTCACCCAAAGATCAGGCAGTAGTTCGCAACAACCTAGCACTAGCCTATCGCCAAATCGGACAACCCGCCGCAGCGATCGCCCAGTGGGAGAAGGCAATTCAGATTTACCAGCGTCTAGACGATGATGATGGGCGTCGCCAAGTTCCCAAACTAATGACCGAACAGGCGCAAGCTTACCACGATCAAGGACAGCACCAACAGGCGAGCGCACTTTTGCAAGCAGCGCTAAAACTTGCTGGTAAAAACCAAGACTCCCGAACCCAGGCGGCGGCGCTGGGAGCATTAGGCAATACCCATACAGCTTTGGGGGACTACGACAAAGCATTAGAGAGCCATCAAAATAGTTTGCAAATTGCCCGTCAGCTAAACTATCCAGACTACATCACAACATCCCTAAACAATCTGGGCAATGTCTACATCAGTCGTTCAGAACGGTATCGCTATCAGGCAAATGTTGCTGGTCTCGAAGCTGATGATAAGGAAAATGCTCGGTTGACGCAGTTGGCAGAACAAGAGATGGTTGCAGCACGTTCGGCGTTTGAGGAAAGCGTGCGCGAAAGCCAACCAATAGGAGGCGTAGCGTTAGTCAGAGCTTTATTAAATCTGAATCGAATGCTAGAAGAACAGCGATCGCCTGACTGGGATGCTATTAACAAAAACCGCGAACAAGCGATCGCACTGGTGGAAAATTTACCAGACTCGCGGGATAAAGTCTACTTCTCGATCAACCTAGCAGAAAATTTAAGGCGTCAGGGTTCAAACACTCAGCAACTGCTATCCAAAGCGATCGCAGTTGCTAGGAATATTGGGGATAAGCGGGCTGAATCTTTTGCTCTTGGTAGCTTAGGGTTAATGTATCAGCAGCCAGGTCAAGAACCAAAAGCTATGGAGTTAATTAGACAAGCACAGTTAGCTGCACAAGAAGTTAACGCTGCTGATAGTTTATATCGCTGGCAGTGGCAAGCTGGGCGTTTGATGAAGACTGCTGGAAATACAAAAGATGCGATCGCTTCTTACGAACAAGCGATCGCTACCCTCCAGAGCATTCGCAGCAATCTACTTGCTGCCAACCAAGACTTACAATTTGACTTCCGCGACTCGGTTGAACCTGTTTATCGAGAATTGATGGAAATTTTGCTCGAAGCGGAAGCTAATAACAAAAATCTATCTAAAGTTATTGATACTTTAGACTTGCTCAAATTAGCGGAATTGCAAAATTTCTTTGGCGACGAGTGCGTACAAGTAGCAAGAGTAGATGCCAAGAAGGGCGGGAATTTGTTAGATGCTGGTGCAGCAATTGTTTACTCGGTGATTCTCAAAGATAAAACCGAGATGATTCTGCGATCACCTGATGGTAAGTTAACCAATTATGCTGTCTCCAAGCCGCAAGAGCAAATGCAGCAAGAGATTAATAGTTTACGGCAATTACTTGAAAAACGTTCTACTAATGAATATTTAATTCCAGCCCAAAAAGTTTATGATGCGCTGATGCGCCCCCTAGAGGTAGAGTTGGCGAAAGCTAACCCTAAAACGCTAGTTTTTATTCAGGATGGAGTATTTCGACAGGTGCCAATGGCAGCTTTACATGATGGCAAACAGTTTTTGATTGAGAAGTATGCGATCGCCACAACTCCTAGCCTTAGTTTGACTACTCGCACTAACCCTAATCCAGGAAAATATAATGCATTAATTATGGGGTTAACTGTCGAACGTCCTCCTTTTGATGCTTTGACTAATGTGCGTGCTGAAGTTGCTAGCGTCCGCGAAATTATGGGTGGTACGGAGCTTTTAGATAATAATTTTACCTTAGCAACTCTGCAAAAAAACCTGCAAGCAAAGAGTTATCCTATCGTACATTTAGCTACTCATGGCAAATTTGGCAGTGATGCAGCGAGTACATTTTTGTTAGCCTTCGACACGCGGATTACTCTCGATCAAATGGATAATATGTTGCGATCGCGAAGCGTCTCAGGAGGAAATTTGGGGACAAGCAGAGAACCACTAGAGTTGCTAACTTTAAGTGCTTGTCAAACAGCAGCAGGAGATAATAGAGCAGCTTTGGGCATGGCAGGCGTGGCGATTCGTGCTGGTGCGCGTAGTGCCCTTGCTAGCTTGTGGTATATCAATGATGAAGCGACAGTGCCGCTAATTAAAGAATTTTACACTCAATTAAGACAACCAAATATTACTAAAGCCTCGGCTTTGCAAAAGGCGCAACAAAAAGCGATCGCTAATTTAGAATACAGTCATCCTGCTGTTTGGTCGCCTTTCATTTTGATTGGTAATTGGCTTTGAAATTATAGTTTAAAAAGATGCGATCGCGCTTTATTGTAAGAGCGATCGCATTTTTAAGATAAATTTTGTGCCAGCATTACTTATTGGTAGAACTTTCTCAATTGCTAGGAAAGGTTTTGCTCTGATAATGTCATAAGATTGCACAGCTTATAAACTGCTCTAGCTCCAACATTACCATCCCACTCGCTATTCCCCACTTCACAGACATCAAAGCCAATAATTTGTCTTCCGCTATTGACAACTTCGCGGAACAAGAAAAAAGCTTGCTCCAGTTCTAAACCTCCAGGAACCGGAGTTCCTGTATTCGGGCACAGTTTGGGGTCTAATCCATCAACATCGAAACTAATGTAAACATTCTGCGGTAATTCTGCAACGATTTGTTTGCAAATTTCCAGCCAAGAAACTCCAGCATAAAGCTTTTGTTTTAACTGAGGATCGTAGTAGGCAGAAACTCGCCCTTCTGATTGGTGAATCAGATTAACTTCATCTTGAGAAATATCGCGAATGCCCACTTGAACTAACTTTGAGATTTGGGGTAATTTCAGTGCATTAAACATTATTGATGCATGAGAGAACTCGAAACCCTCATAAGCATCGCGTAAATCCGCGTGAGCATCGATGTGCAAAATTCCGAATTCCGGGTAACTTTCTGCCAATGCCTGAATAGCTCCCAGAGGTACGCTGTGATCTCCTCCGATTGCTGCAACCTTTTTACCCTGTTTTATAGCAGCTTGAGCCTGTTCAAACAGCCATTGATTGACAGCTTGACACTCTTGATTAACTGTTTTCAAGACTTGCGTGAGATTTGGGTCATCTTCGATACGCTTCCCTTGTTCCATATGCTCAATAATTTGAGCCGCATCCTGCCTCAATACCTCATTTTTCTGCTGGATATCCTTGGGAATTTCAACCATAAAAATACCTTGCTTCCAGCCTTCTGGATTGTCAAAGTCATACAAATCCAGTTGACGAGAAGATTCTAAAACAGCATTTGGCCCAAAAGCTGTGCCGGAACCATAGGAAACAGTCACTTCCCAAGGAATGCCAAATACAATGATATTGGCAGAGTCGTAGTCAAATGGTAGTCCTAAGAGATTACCGTTATCGACACCAATACCGCTAGGATCAAAGTTTAAAAGGATTTCTTCTCTGGTAGCCATTGAGTATGTCCTGAATCAAAGTGGGTTAGCAAAAAGTGGCTTGATAAATGTTAGCGTTGATATTGCAAGTTTTGGGATGGAGCAAGGTGAGTCGGTTGCTATCCCAGTCTATCTTCCACAAGGACTCTTTAACATAACAAATTAGCGATCGCTGATGCCAAATAATATCAAGACAAGTTGGAGCGGTTATCATGCCGATAAGGACAATCTGAGGGCTGATATTTGGTCGTTGCTGAAGCAAAAGGGGGTAGCTGTCGGAGATCCGCAAGGTCACATTCCTAACTTTGTCGGTTCCCAAACAGCGGCTGAACAGCTAACAAATTTACCAATTTGGCAACAAGCAAAAGCAATTAAGTGCAATCCGGATTCACCGCAGATTCCAGTGCGATCGCGTGCTTTAAAAGATGGTAAACGCTTATATATGGCTGTACCGCGCTTAACTAATACTCGCTGCTTTGTTGAATTGACGGCTGAGGATTTACAGCAGCGCAACATCCCATTTGAAGAAGCCGCGATCGCGCGAAAAGCCCTAAATTATGGGCGATTGGTAACTTTTAAAGAGATGCAGCCTATCGATTTAGTTATGGTGGGTTGTGTGGCGGTAACGCGCAATGGGGGTAGAACTGGTAAAGGGGCAGGATTTGCAGATTTGGAACTGGCGATGTTAAGGGAATTTGGGTTAGTGCAGTCGGATACTCCAATTGTGACAACCGTCCATTCGTTGCAAATTGTTGAAGCAGAACGTTTGCCAATGCAACCTCATGATTGGGCGCTAAATTGGATTGTTACTCCCGATGAGGCGATTGAAACTAATACAACTTACCCACGACCATTAGGGCTAGACTGGGATACAATTCGTCCCGAACAATATAATAAAATCCCGATTTTACAGAAATTGAGGAAGAAATTTACAAATCAAGCAATTGAACCTGGACAATGACATTAGCGGTAATTGCCGACTACAAGAGATTAAAGGATAGACAGAAGTTGCATCTTTTTATACTAAATTCCAATAAAAAAACTTATTTTATAGGGGCTATCGCCCCTCTTATTAAGATTGCTTGATAGATGGCGATCGCCTTAATAAAGATTTGACAATTCAGGTAATGCTTTCCACTTTTATTTAATAGTCAACACGCGCCATGCGATGAATAAAATAAACGATATATAGCCGAAAACAAACACCCAATCCTGCCAGCGATCGAGAATTATCAAAAAGTTATCGTCCACAATCAACCCTCACCACTTTCATCAACCATTAACTTCGACCTTGGCATAGCCCGCGCAAAGCACGCATAACCCTTCTATTATTCCAAAAACAGGTTCTATGCCATTTTATGGTTTTCATCGCAATAGCGGGGCATCGAGAAAGCCCTGCTGCTCCTCCAACTCGCCCGCCCCTGCATCCGCAAGACAATTGTTATACAGTCTGCCCTGTTGTTGGGGTAGTGAAAGAAGCTGATATCTTATACAGCCACTTTGCCATAGCAGCCCTCCAGTACCTCGGCGTGAATATTGCTAGATTGCATTGCTAAAGGGAATCTTTGGCTGGCTTCTAGGATTAAAGAGGATTTTCTTATATAAAACATAAAAATTTATTATATTATTTTCGCGGCCTAGTTGCCATACAGTGGTTCTACGCAATCTTTGAGGTTTGATATTCAACTGGGTGAGTGCCCTTATGATTAAAGTCTTTTTCAAATTCTTCGTTTTCTGAGGTGGGAAGTCGATATGGATACGAGCCTAATTGTTTCAAATATCCTGAATCCGCCAATCTTATTCTTTTTTCTGGGGATGATAGCAGTTTTAGTCAAATCGGATCTTGAAATTCCGGCTCCTTTCCCGAAACTATTATCCCTTTACCTGCTATTATCCATTGGCTTTAAGGGAGGAGTGGAACTGATTAAAAGCGGTGTAACCCAGCAAGTAGTTTTGACCCTCGTAGCAGCGATGTTGATGGCATGTGCTGTCCCTATCTACACATTTTTTATTCTCAAGCTGAAGCTGGATACCTACGATGCTGCTGCGATCGCCGCGACTTATGGTTCCATCAGCGCCGTAACTTTCATCACAGCTGGATCGTTTCTCAACGAGTTGGGGATTGATTATGATGGTTATATGGTGGCTGCTCTGGCACTTATGGAATCTCCAGCCATCATCGTCGGGTTGATTTTGGTCAATCTATTTACTGCCAACCAAGGAGATCGAGAGTTTTCCTGGCCGGAAGTCTTGCAAGAAGCGTTCCTGAACAGCTCTGTTTTTCTCTTAGTCGGCAGCCTTATCATCGGAGTCCTAACCGGAGAACACGGCTGGAAGGTTTTAGAACCCTTTACCCAAGGACTGTTTTATGGCATCCTCACCTTCTTCCTACTCGATATGGGACTGGTCGCTGCCAGAAGGATTAAAGACTTGCAAAAAACAGGTGTTTTTCTCATCTCTTTTGCAATTCTGATTCCACTAATCAATGCAGGTATTGGGCTGCTGATAGCGAAACTAATTGGAATGCCTCAAGGCAATGCGCTCTTATTTGCAGTGCTGTGTGCCAGTGCTTCTTATATTGCTGTTCCCGCCGCAATGCGGTTAACGGTTCCAGAAGCGAATCCCAGCCTGTATGTTTCTACCGCCCTAGCTGTAACCTTTCCCTTCAATATTATTGTGGGAATTCCGTTATATCTGTATGGGATTAATATGCTCTGGAGATAACATCATGCATTCAGTTAAACGAATAGAAATCATCGCAAATTCAATTGAACTTGGCAAAATTTTGGCTAGCTTAAAAAAAGCAGGCGTAACGGGTCATTTAGTCATTAGAAATGTTGCCGGACAGGGATTTAAAGGAAGTTCTGAAGATTTGGATGCGACCATGTTAGACAATGTTTACGTGATTGCATTTTGTCCCCCAGAAATACTTAAAACTGCTGTAGAAACGATTCGACCTATACTTAACAAGTTTGGAGGTAGCTGTTACATTTCGGATGCGATGGAAATTCGCTCGGTAAGATGCGTTGCCTCACTGTAAGGTGACTGCTTCTGTTAAATTGGAAATTTCAAGAACTAAAAAAAAGCTGGAGTCAAGGCTAAATCTAGCTTTGGCTCTAGCTTTTAATAACAACGTTTACTGTTCTTAATTGCCATGAATCAAAACCATAATTTGATAAATCGTCGGAGTTTCTTGAACTTAACCGGAACTAGCGGGATGGCTTTGATGGCTGCTGTGATGGGAAGTGGGTTCTGGAGTATGCACTCAGATCGAGCGATCGCAGCCCCCCTGGAAACTCTTACCCCTGATGCTGCTCTGAAGCGACTGATGGATGGCAATCAACGGTTTGTGCAACAAAAGAGTCAGCATCCCGATCAATCGCAGGCACGCCTTGTAGAAGTTGCCCAAGCACAACACCCTTTTGTAACTGTACTAAGTTGCGCTGACTCGCGGGTGGCTCCGGAGATTTTATTTGATGAAGGAATTGGCGATATTTTTGATATCCGCATTGCCGGAAATATCATAACTCCGGAGGTGCTTGGCAGTCTGGAATATGCCGTTACTCTCCTCAACACGCCTCTGCTCGTAGTGTTAGGACACGAGCGCTGTGGTGCTGTCACAGCCGCTGTTGCAGGGGAAAGTCTGCCCGGTAATATTGGTTCTTTTGTTAAAGCTATCCAACCTGCTCTTTCCAAAATCGATAATGAATCGGGCGATCGCGTGGATGCGGCTGTAAGTGCAAATGTTCAGTATCAAATTGAGAAATTGAAACGAGATTCAACCATCGTGTCTGAGCGATCGCGCGATGGCAAACTCAAAGTTGTCGGCGGACGTTATGACCTCGATACTGGAACGGTTACTTTGATTTAGAATTGAGCCACACTATCGCAAAAATATTTTTTAGGCTGGATTGTGGCTTTGTAGCAATAGCGATCGCTATTGCTACAAAACTCCCGCCTTGCTCAAACAAAGCTTGCGCCGTTGCTTATTTAAAGTATGAACCGGATATTGTCAGAAGCGAAGCAAAATGAAGCATCTGCCCAGATCTTCTCCCGTCCCCTCATTTACGGTGAATTGTCAAATTTATACTTTGCTTCAGCAATGCACTAACAGACTCAAGGGCGAGGGTTTCGCTCTTGAGTCTTAGTTGGCTAACGATATGGCAAAGGCGGCGTACAATTTTCTTGCCCCAAAAATAACTTGTAGGCGGGATTTTTGCTTTCATCCCAATAGCGATAACCAAGGGTATCGAGAAATGCTTGCCACTCTTCCATTTCGTGGGGAGGAACCTGCATCCCCACCACAATTCGCCCGTAGTCTGCGCCATTGTTGCGGTAGTGGAACATACTAATATTCCAGTTGGGACTCATGGAACCGACAAACTTCATCAACGCGCCGGGACGTTCGGGAAACTCGAAGCGATAAAGCAATTCATTGCAAGCGAGGGGAGAACGTCCGCCAACCATGTGGCGCAAGTGCAGTTTTGTCAGTTCGTCATCGGTTAAGTCTAGGGTTTTGAACCCGCAGGCTTCAAAGGTTTCAGCCATCTTGATGGCGTCGGCGCGGTTTTGAATTTGCACGCCTACAAAGATATGGGCTTCTTTTGCATCGGCGATGCGATAGTTAAATTCGGTGAGGTTGCGTCTGCCAATACATTCGCAAAACTTGCGGAGGCTGCCTGGTTCTTCGGGAATGGTGACGGCAAATATAGCTTCGCGGCGTTCGCCAAATTCTGCCCGTTCTGCAACGAAGCGCAGGCGATCGAAGTTCATGTTAGCACCGCAAGCAACGGCGATTAAGTTTTGTCCTTCGATTTGTTCTCGTTCGACGTAAGCTTTCGCACCCGCGATCGCCAATGCACCCGCTGGTTCTAAGATCGATCGCGTATCCTCAAATACGTCTTTAATTGCCGCACAAGTATCATCCGTACTCACCAAAATAATCTCATCCACGTACTCTTGACACAGGCGGAAGGTTTCTTGCCCGACTTCCCGCACGGCAACTCCATCGGCAAATAAGCCTACTTGAGACAAGCGCACCCGTTTCCCGGCTTTGAGAGATTGATGCATGGCATCGGCATCGACTGGTTCAACGCCAATAATCTTAATTTCGGGACGCAACCGCTTCACGTAGGCTGCGATCCCAGCAATTAATCCCCCACCCCCAATTGCGACAAAAATAGCATGAATGGGTTGCTGACATTGCCGCAAAATTTCCATCCCGATTGTCCCTTGTCCGGCAATTACGTGCGGGTCGTCAAAGGGGTGAATGAAGGTTAAGCCTTTTTCAGCTTCCATCTGACGGGCAAAAGCATAGGCATCGTCGTAAGTGTCCCCATGCAATACAACTTGTCCCCCACGCGCTTTAACCGCATCCACTTTAACCTGGGGCGTTGTTACTGGCATGACGATAATCGCTTGCGTTCCCAGCCGACTTGCACCGAGGGCGACTCCTTGGGCGTGGTTTCCCGCAGATGCGGCAATAACGCCCTGTGCCAGCATATCGGGCGACAGGTTCACCATTTTGTTGTAAGCACCCCGCAGCTTGAAGGAGAAGACTGATTGCATATCTTCTCGCTTGAGCAAGAGTTTGTTATTTAATCGTGCGGATAGATTTGGGGCGTACTCCAGGGGCGATTCCTGGGCAACATCGTAGACGCGGGCGGTGAGGATTTGTACCAGGTAGTCGCAAAGCATGGGGTGAAGGGGAGTGCGAAAGGCGGATGGAAGACAATTTTACTTCACTCGCATTACAATACAGACAGCCTTAGACCACAAAAGCACGGAATAAATATGTAGAACATTACGAGCTGGGTATGCAGTTTGAATGGGACGAAATCAAGGCAGCTACTAACCAGAAGAAGCATGGTGTGAGCTTTGAAGAAGCAAAGACAGTTTTTGACAATCCGCTTGCCCTGATCTTTGATGATGAGAAACATTCAGTAGATGAGCATCGGGAAATTATCATCGGTCACTCTCAGAACAATCGGTTGCTGCTAGTCAGCTATACTGAACGTCCAAATGCAATTCGTATCATTAGTGCCCGCCTCGCCACTCGCAGGGAGCGTGAAGATTATGAACAAAACGCCTTTTGATCAACCTTCAAACTCTGAGGATGAGCTTTTGCCAGAGTACCGCTTCGATTACAAGAAAGCAAAGCCTAACCGCTTTGCAAATCGCAGTGTAAAGCCAAAGCTAACAGTCGTTGTTTTGGATGAGGATGTTGCCGAGGTTTTCTCAACATCGGAGTCAGTAAACAAGGTGCTTCGGGCACTCATTGAAGCGATGCCTCAAGCAAGTAGTGGTGAGACAGCCTAACTGTAGTGCGATCGCCCATCGCAGTAGGTCGGTTTTGACTGTACTAGGTAATGGCGCGATCGCGCTTTTGTGTAGTGTTAAGTTGTAGGTTGTGTCAACACAAACATATTTCTTAGTGCGATCGCGCTCCACACACTGACAAGAGCGAGCGCAACTTTTAGCCCAGATTCATTCTATTTTGCAGCATCGCTGCTGCCATCTGCTCAAAGCAGCAGCGCTTCGCGATCGCACACCAGAACCATCCCCACTCCCTACCCAGAGGCGGTTGAGTACTTTTATATCAGAAGGCAGATGCTGTAAAACTCCACTATAGGGCTGAGTTAAGCTGCACTATTTCTGTATAACCCCCAAAATTCAGGGGTTATACAGAAATAGTGCGGGGTAATATAACTACTTTAATCGTGTTACACTTATACTACAGACTGCTGCTTCCCAAATTTTCTTTGACCTTATTGTAGAGGAGACATGATGGGCAGATTTAAGGACTATGACTTTAATCCTAAATCGTGCGAAGAGGTGTGTAGATGCGGCAACATTATGAAGTGCCTAACAACCACTTCACACACTCAACTTGATGATAGTTATTATACACATAGGACGTTAAAAATTTTGATGTGTTCAAGATGTGATTTTCCAACAGTATTGCTTTATGAAGTAGAAGGAAATGAAGATCAAGAGGAAGAATCCAATGGTTCTCCAATAGAGCGTGAATGGGAACGTTTAATTCTTTACGGACCAAAGAGACAAGTTCATCAAGCAGTTCCCAACGATATCTCCGAAGTCTTCAATCAAGCCGAAGCAATCCTTGCTAGTTCTCCGCGTGCAAGCTTTATCCTATGTAGAAAAGTATTAGAAGAAATCTGCACCAACTTCGGCATACCAACCGAGGGGACAAACAACAAAGGTAAACCATCCTTCGTCAATTTGCATGAAAGGCTAACCCAGTTATTTCAGAAGGAGATGATACCAGCAGATTTGCAGGACGTTATTCAAGGTATTAAAGAGCTTGGTAATGAAGGCGCACATTCAACTCATGCAACCTTTACGAAACAGGTGACAAGTCAGGAGGCAGAAAAACTATTGGCTGTACTGGATTTTGTAATTTATAGCTTGTATGTCCATAAAGCACTTCAGCAAGAAATTACAGAAAAATTAAATAACTTGAAAGCTATGTTTTCGCCATAGAACCTTGCATAGCTGGCGTTGTGACATACTCCTATACCAACTGAGTACTTTATGGTGTAGGCTTCTCAGCAACTCCAGCTATTGCTTCGGACATTAACTTAGCTTTAAGAACGTGATGACCCAGCGCTCTATTTTTGATGTTTATCGCTGCATCATGGTCGCGGTCAAGACTACGCCCGCAAGGAGGGCAGTTGTCCCAGCAAACATACAGCTTCTTGGTAACTTTGTCTCCACAACTGGAGTGCGATCGCCCATCGCCGTAGGTGGGTTTTGGCTGTAGTAATTAGTGACGCGATCGCACATCTTTTTAGTGTAGGATGATGGCCGCTATCTTAATCAAACCAAACTAATAATAGAATATTTAAAAGGTGTTGCAACTTAAAATTTATAGCGACTCAAATAATTGTTATGCCTATGCAAAGCAGTATGACATTTAGCAGCATTGTTGCATTATTCAGTGCAATGGTTGTTCTGGCTTCTATTCCCAGCGTTAGTGTAGTGGCTGTCTCCACAAGAGCAGCTACCTCTGGATTTATTCATGGTGTTTTCACCACCATAGGTATAGTGCTTGGTGACATCATTTTCATAATAATAGCCATTTGGGGTTTATCGTTTCTTGCGGAAACGATGGGGAGCCTATTTGTCGTAATAAAATACCTTGGCGGTGCTTATCTTATATTGTTAGGAATAGGGCTATGTAGGTCAAAAGCGAAGGAGCTGGAGACAGAGGAAGTTATAGAATCTTCTTTGTTGTCCAGTTTTTTGACTGGGCTGTTTATTACATTAGGAGATCAAAAAGCCACCTTATTTTATCTTGGGTTTTTTCCAGCTTTTCTCGATCTTTCTAAAATATCTTATTTTGACACCAGCATCATTATAGCGATTACTATATTGGCTGTAGGCGGCGTAAAACTTGGTTATGCATTCATGGCGGACAGAGCTAGATTGTTTATTAGTTCCAAAATAAGAAAAGGAATGAACATTGCCGCTGGCTGTGTAATGATTGCTGTTGGAGTATTTTTAGTAACAAAGGCTTAATCGTATGGCTAAGTTGAGCGTACCTAACAACTTACGGTTCGCTCTTTTTTTATTTAGATAAATTGGCGGTTCGAGATTACAGCAAATTGCAATCAGATGTACCACAAAATAAATTATCTAATTGGTTCTAAAAATAGACCACAATGATTAAACCAGTTGAGAGCATTTTCATCTGTAATCCCATTGATT
>NZ_JACJON010000020.1 GCF_014695585.1 Microcoleus sp. FACHB-831
GGCCGTCAGTTCGCTTCGCTTGCGCTTGGCTCTCTCCACCGCTTTATCAATGTAGCTTGCTTCTCCTAAAAGTGTCAAGTATTTTGAAAAAAAAACTTCCAGGTTGCTAAAATGCTTGCTAGTTAACGATTTGAGGTAAGTTAGCTTTGGTAGGAAAGAGCTAAATAAGGAAATTTTTGTGAAAAGTGCTGTTTTACCTCCGGCGCTGGTGTTGAAACCTATGCTGCACAGCTGGCTGCTAGAGGATATAGGTCGTGGCGATCGCACAACTCAAAGTTTAATCACGGGCGAAGTAGGTGTTGTCCAGGCTTCTTGGACGGCCAAGGATGTTGGTGCGATCGCTGGGTTGCCTATCGCCGCACAGGTCTTCCAGTTATTAAGCGCTCGCGTCAACTTCTTTTGCTATGTCCAAGAGGGCGAACACTGCGAGCGAGGACAGCTAATTGCTCGTGTTGAAGGACCACTCGATGCGCTCCTGACGGGCGAACGAGTTGCTTTAAACCTAGCTATGCGCCTAAGCGGTATCGCTACCCTTACCCGTAAGTATGTTGAGCAAATTGCTGATTTGCCGACTCGACTGGTAGATACTCGAAAAACCACACCAGGGTTGAGATTGCTAGAGAAGTACGCAACTCAGGTGGGAGGCGCTGTCAATCATCGTATGGGGCTAGATGATGCGGTAATGATTAAGGATAATCACATTGAAGCTGCTGGTGGAATAGAAAAGGCGATCGCCCTCATCCGTTCCCGCATTCCCTATCCCCTGACTATTGAAGTGGAAACCGAAAGCTTAGAACAAGTCGCAGAAGCTCTACAACACGGAGCCGATATCATAATGCTGGATAATATGCCGCTTGATATGATGAGCAAGGCAGTGCAAATGATTCGCCACAGCAATGACCGCATCAAAATTGAGGCATCCGGTAACATCACAATCGAAACCATCCGCGCCGTCGCTGAAACAGGTGTAGACTACATTTCCAGCAGCGCCCCCATCACTGGCTCTAAGTGGCTGGATTTGAGTATGAACATAGACATGAGTAGGATGGAGAATAAAGGCACACCCAGCTAGTTGCCACTTTTATTGCCATGAACTCGACCATTGAAGAACTCAAAACTAAATTTCAACAAGCTTTAGTCGCCGCATTTGGCAATGACTACGCTGGTGTAGACCCCATGTTAGTACCAGCAAGTAACCCTAAATTTGGTGACTATCAATCTAATGCTGCGCTTTCTTTATCTAAACAACTCAAGCTGCCACCAAGAGCGATCGCATCCCAACTTATTGAGCATCTCGATATCGCCGACATTTGCCAACCTCCAGAAATAGCAGGTGCAGGCTTCATCAATTTCACTCTCAAACAGGAGTATCTAGAAGCACAACTAAGTGCAATACAAAGTGACTCTCGCCTGGGAATCCCACTAACAAAAAATCCTCAGCGAGTAGTTGTTGATTTCTCCAGCCCTAACATTGCCAAAGAGATGCACGTCGGACACCTGCGATCCACTATTATTGGAGATTGCATTGCCCGAATTTTGGAATTTCAGGGTCAAGACGTGCTACGGCTCAATCATGTCGGCGATTGGGGAACGCAGTTTGGGATGTTAATTGCCTACTTAAGAGAAGTTTGTCCAGAAGCTTTAACTACAGCTAATGCTTTGGATATAGGAGATTTAGTCAGTTTTTACCGCAAAGCTAAACAGCGGTTTGATGAAGATGAAACATTCCAAGAAACTGCCAGAGAAGAAGTAGTAAAACTCCAAACGGGTGCCGAAGATTCACGCCGCGCCTGGAATTTGCTGTGCGAACAATCTAGGCGGGAATTCCAAGTTATCTATGATTTGCTCAATGTCTCTCTAACTGAACGAGGCGAATCATTTTATAACCCCTTGTTGCCAGCAGTAGTAGAAGACCTAGACAAGCTAGGTTTATTAGTAGAAAACGATGGAGCTAAGTGCGTTTTTGTAGAGGGATTTACGAACAAAGAGGGAGAACCTCTGCCTTTAATAGCGCAAAAATCAGATGGCGGTTATAACTACGCAACAACTGATTTAGCAGCATTACGGTATCGGATTCAACAGGATGATGCAAAACGGATTATCTACGTTACTGATGCTGGACAGGCGACTCACTTTGCACAGTTTTTCAAGGTAGCGCGGAAGGCTGAATGGATTCCTGATGATGTTGAAATCGTCCACGTTCCCTTTGGTTTGGTGCTGGGGGAAGATGGTAAGAAGTTTAAGACGCGCTCTGGCGATACTGTGCGATTGCGGGATTTGCTAGATGAAGCGATCGCTCGTTTCCGTGCCTATTTAGAAAAAAGACTGAAAGAAGAAAATCGTGTAGAAACTGAGGAATTTATTGCTAACGTTGCCAAAGTAGTTGGCATCAGTGCGGTCAAATATGCTGATTTAAGCCAAAACCGGACTAGCAATTACATCTTTAGTTATGACAAGATGTTAGCAGACAAGGGCAATACGGGTGTTTACCTGCTTTATGCTTATGTTCGGGTTCAGGGAATTAGCCGCAAAGGTAATATTGACTTTCAACAAATAGAAGCAAATGCAAAAATTGTATTGCGGGAAGAAACCGAGTTAGTGTTGGCAAAGCATCTGTTGCAATTGAGCGAAGTTGTTACTCAGGTAGAGACAGATTTACTACCTAATCGCCTTTGTCAATATTTATTTGAACTCAGCCAGAAGTTTAATCAGTTCTTTGAACAATGCCCCGTGCTTAAATCAGAGGAACCTGTGCGGACATCTAGATTAGTGTTGTGCGATCTAACAGCAAAAACTTTAAAACAGGGATTATCATTGCTAGGGATTCAAGTATTAGAGCGGATGTAAGTTTATATTCAGGTTGGATCAGGAATATATTCCTCGTAAACGTAGAGCGTTCCCGACCAATCCGCAAATACACGCTCGATAATAGTACGGACTTTCTTCCAAGATAAACCACCGTAACCAGAGCCAATACGGGGCATAGCAATTGTGGCGATCGCTTCTTCTTCTGCTTGCCGTTTCATCAATTCTAGCGATCGCTCAATGGCTTCGTAAGTGGCGCCAGTTCTCCCATAACTTTCTTGGGTGGCGAGATTAAAAACCCAAGGCAGCTCCTCGGACTTCCATAGCAGCACATCGCTAGGGTTGAACTGACGTGGTTTAGCGTGGCAAAGTTGGCGGTAATGCTCATACATTGCTGGATAGCGATCGCGGAATCCTACAGCGATTCCTGCTCCCATAGCCCCTTTGCAGTTACAACCGTGAGCTAGTGCCTGAGCCTTATACTCGTTAGCAAACAAATCCCCTGAAACGTAACGAATAGGCATACTGTTAACTCTATTAAGCATCTTTTACCATTTGCCAAAGGTGAAAGATTGGTGGAAAGCACTTGAACAGACGCATTCACCAGGGGAGCGATCGCGTCCGGCTGCTACAAATTTAATCGGAGACGCTTTTCCAAGGAATTGTTTTGTCTTGAGCAAGTAGGCGAGAAACCGCAGCAGCACCATAGCGGTTGAGATGGCTGGGATCGGCAAAATACCCATACTGGCGTAACCAAACGCGGCTCAGATCGCGGTATATAAAGTTATTTTCCCGCGCCATTCGCTGCATCTGCTGCTGAAACTGCTCCTCGTAACGTTGCCGCGTCGAGTCTAAATAGTCCTGTGTAAGGGGCAAGTTAACAAAAACTAACGGAATCCGGCGATCTTGTGTGAAAGCTACAACATCTCTAAAAGCCGCTGCTTGCTCGCCTTCCAAGTTAAAAGATTTATAGTCAGAGTCATATAAACCAGCGACTCTCGGATATCTCTGATAGTAAGTGGCTGGATTGAAGCGATTCTCGGCGGGGAAGAAACCCAACCCTTCGCCTTGGCTAACAGTAGGGCGAATGCCTTTGGATAATAGTCGGTAGCCTTCAGAAGCGACAATACCGTTGTAAGTTACATCAAGGCGACCGCTGTTAAAAGCTCGCGATCCATCCGCCCACACAATCAATTGTGGTAGTTGATCTGAGGTTAAAAGTTGCCGCAGCACGAACTTTACAACTTGAGCTGTAGCACCGTTAACTCCAAAGTTATAGATTTTTATCCCTCGATACCCTTGAGCCGCTAAGCCTTGCTGTAGTACTGCTGGATCGACTCCCTGCAAAGCCCTAGAACTTCCCACAACTAAGACATCTGGAGTGCCTGAAGTAACTAAGTGCTGTTGATAGACTGCTAGTTGTTTGTCTAGTTGCTTGGTATTAAAAGTGGGGTAAGGAGATGAAGCTCTTTGGGCGACTTGTTTGTTAGTAATGGCTGTTAGCGCAGTGGGTGATAGAGCAGTTGCCTGACTAGCAGGCAGCTCTTTTGCCGATAGCAGGGTCGATAGAAGCGCTAAACAAAATGCCCATTTTTTCATACACTATCGCAAGTAGTTTCCTTAAAAAACTACCACATTAGAATTAAAATTTAACCAATGAATAAGTTATATTTTTTGAATTTTTAGCGAAAATTGAATCTAAAGGGAAAGTGTTGGGCTTAGTTAGCCCAAGCGTTTTTTCACCTTAGAATTAGAGCCAATTTGGGTATATAAAAAGTGATTTTACACAAATCACGCTGCATTACTACCCTTTATTCACAATCCGCTGCTGATATTCCTGCTCAGTCATCATATCTCCTGTATTCTCAACACGATCTAAAAACACGATGCCATCTAGATGGTCATATTCATGTTGGAATATCCGAGCTACAAAATCTGTTAATTCTCTCCGATGCAGTTCCCCATCGCGGCTGGTGTATTCAACCTCAATTGCCTGATACCTTGGAACTAACGCACGAATCCCAGGAATGCTGAGACAACCTTCCCAATCCTTAACAATCTCTGCTGAGTGAGAAACGATCTTAGGATCGATCATGGCAGTCGGTTCCATTGTCGGGGCGTGGGGATACCTGGGACTGGGGCGCGATGCCACAATGAACAAGCGAATTGATTGCGAGACCTGGGGTGCTGCTATGCCAACGCCATTCGCAGATATAGCTGTGGCGATTAAGTCATCAATCAGTTTTTGAATTCGTTCATCGCGAACATTTTGAATAGGTCGCGCTTGTCGTCGCAGGACGGGATTGCCTAGTTGAGAGACTTGAAGGATTTCGCTCATGGTGTGGTGTGGTTGAAGTGGGCGATCGCTCTGCCCGGAGTGGGACATATCGCTTGTGTTCAATAGATAATACTATTCTGCTCTAAGCGTGAGGTGAGCCGTGGATACTGCCCTTGAACAGCTCTGGAGCCAGGTTCTGGAGCGTTTACAGCTACAATTGAGTCGCCCCACTTTTGAAACCTGGATTAAGACTGCCAGCGCCCAGCAGTTGGAAAATAACTGCTTGGAGATTTGTACTCCCAATCCCTTTGCCCGGAATTGGTTGCAGAAGTATTACATCAAAACTATTGCTGATGTAGTGCAAGATATCGTGGGGCATCCGGTGGAAATTCACATTACGGTAGCCCAAGGCAATGATAGCTCTAATGTTATTGAAGAGGGGCTTTCTTGGTCGCTGCCGCTTGAAACTAATATTACAGAAACTACACCCAGTAATCGACCAAGGCCAAGCGAATTAAATCCTAAATACGTTTTTTCGCGCTTTGTTGTCGGTTCAAATAATCGCATGGCTCATGCTGCCTCGTTAGCTGTAGCAGAATCTCCAGGGCGTGAATTTAACCCTTTATTTTTATGTGGGGGCGTTGGTTTAGGCAAAACTCATTTGATGCAGGCAATAGGTCATTATCGCTTAGAAATTAGCCCCGATTCTAAAATATTTTATGTTTCAACCGAACAATTTACTAATGACTTAATTGCCGCTATTCGTAAAGATAGTATGCAGAATTTCCGCGAACACTACCGCGCCGCTGATGTGCTGTTAGTAGATGACATTCAATTTATTGAAGGCAAAGAGTACACCCAAGAAGAATTTTTTTATACTTTTAACACTTTACACGAAGCCGGGAAACAAGTAGTAATTGCTTCAGATCGGCCTCCCAATCAGATTCCGCGCTTGCAAGAACGTCTTTGCTCTCGCTTTTCTATGGGTTTGATTGCTGATGTTCAGCGTCCCGATTTGGAAACGCGGATGGCAATTTTGCAAAAAAAAGCAGAATATGAAAATATGCGCTTGCCTAGAGCAGTAATTGAATATATTGCCACTAATTATACCTCTAATATTAGAGAGTTAGAGGGAGCTTTAATAAGAGCTGTAGCTTATATTTCGATTTCCGGCTTGCCAATGAATGTGGAAAATATCACGCCTATTTTAAATCCACCAGTTGAAAAGGTACAAACTTCCCCCGAAGCAGTTATGATGACTGTGGCAGAAGTATTGAAGATTTCTATTGAGGATTTGAAAGGTAATTCTAGACGGCGAGAAATTAGCTGGGCCAGACAAATTGGAATGTACTTGATGCGCCATCACACGGCTCTTAGTTTACCGAGAATTGGCGAGGAATTTGGCGGTAAAGACCATACGACGGTGATGTATAGCTGCGAAAAAATTAGCCAATTGCGCGATAAAGATGGTGATGTGGCTAAAATACTGTGTCAATTGAGCGATCGCATTAATATGTTGGGTAGAATCCAACAAAAATCCTGAGTTCTTCATCGCCTCATTTTACTTAAATTAACCAAATTCGAGGCGATATTAAGCACGGTCAGATCTGTGAAAAACTTGATAGTCTTTGGATGAAAGAGATAATAAACTATCTTCGAGTATAAATACTCTGCTGAAAATCAAGGATATAGTTGATAGAAGTTTTCCACATTTTCCACAGCACGTATCGTTAATAAAAATTTAAGCAGTAGTTTTTTACAGCCCAGAAGTGCCAAGGTCTTTGCTACAATCAGCAAGCCTTAAATAGCCCTTTGAACCACTCCAAGGCAGACAAGAGAAATTATGAAACTGGTTTGCGCCCAAAACGATCTAAACACCAACCTCTCCCTCGTCAGCCGTGCAGTACCATCTCGTCCTACACATCCAGTATTGGCAAACGTGAAGCTGGAAGCTTCTAAAGAAACTCAATTAGTAAGCTTGACGGCATTCGATCTTAGTCTGGGAATCAAAACAAGTTTTGCAGCACAAGTGGAAGAAGACGGTGCAGTAACTTTACCCGCGAAGCTGCTAAACGATATTGTGTCGCGGTTGCCAGATGGAGAAATAACGCTGGATGATGAAGCGGGGGAAGCGATCGCCACCATAACATCAAAGTTTGGAAGCTACAAAATTAGAGGTATGGGAACCGAAGAATTCCCAGAATTACCCACTGTGGAAAATGGTGGCACTTCGCGTCTTCCAGCAGCAGCCCTAATAGAAGGATTAAAAGGTTCCTTATTTGCCACCGCCAGCGACGAAACCAAGCAAGTACTCACAGGAGTGCATCTTATAGTCAAACAAGATAGTTTGGAATTCGCTGCAACAGATGGACACCGCCTCGCCGTCGTTGAAACCACCAATCAAGATGAAGCTGAAGGACTCGAACAAACTGACGATAAAGAATTTGAAGTAACAGTTCCAGCTAGGGCGTTGAGGGAACTGGAAAAGATGGTAGCGATGCGCCAAAATAATGAGTCAGTAGCATTCCATCTAGATCAAGGACAAATTATCTTTGAATTAGCAGATCAACGCCTAACCAGTCGAACATTGGAAGGACAGTATCCTAATTATCGCCAGTTAATTCCACGCCAATTTGAGCGACAGGTTTCTATAGATAGACGCCAGTTGTTGAATGCTTTAGAAAGGATTTCTGTACTGGCTGACCAGAAAAATAATCTAGTCAAGTTTACGATAGATAGCGTGAATCAGCAGATGTCGCTATCGGTCGAAACTAAGGATGTTGGTAGCGGTCGCGAGTCGATGTCCGCGCAAGTCACTGGCGATGATATCGAAATTGCTTTCAATGTGAAATATCTCATGGATGGGTTGAAGGCTATACCAACTTCTGACATCCAGATTCAGATGAATGCGCCAACTACACCAGTAATCTTAACGCCTTTAGGTGGGTTAAAAATGACTTACTTGGTGATGCCAGTTCAAATTAGAGACTAAATTGGTTGATGGTTGATAAGAGGTAATTTGTCGGGGCGATCGCTGTTGTATAGTAGCGATCGCCCCTCATCACTTATTTCCTCAAAATTAATTCAGTAACCTCGATACAACTATACCCTAGCTGGATCGGCAAACCGAATTTTGAGATAATCATCCTCCATTTTTGCCCCAGCTGGTTGAAGTGCAGCCAATGCTTGCGGCAATACTAAATTGCGTCGGTGATTGCCAATTCTGATATTCAATTCATCACCCGTTTTACTCAGCTGGATTTGATCTTTAGCCATACCAGGCAAGTAGACTTCAAGGCTATATTGATTCTTATCCTGCACTACTCTAAGCGTAGTTTCTTTATAGTAAACTTGTGCGGGATCTTCATCTTTATACAGCGTTTCTTTCAAACGCTCTAAAGCTGCCAAACCGCACATTTCTTCCGAATAAAGTGGAACTTCCTTTACTGGCAAAGGGCTGAAATTATCGTGAATTTCTTGGCGGTACTGCTTTTGATTTTCCTTCCAGCGCTGGAAGAACGGATCGGTAACTTCCTCTGGAATAATCCTATTTGCCACTACTAAATCTGTAGCGACGTTGTACAAACTCAAATAAGCATGAGCGCGGAGAGATTCTTTAATCACCATCTTCTCTGGATTGGTGACAAGGCGGACTGAAGTTTTAGTATTATCTGTTAATACTTTTTCCAGCGCTTCAATTTGCTCGTAAAATTCATAAGGTGCATCCATTACCTCTTTATTAGGTAAGGAAAACCCAGCAATAGGTCTGAATATGGGTTCAACCAGAGGTCTTAAAACAGCAGAAATTTGCTGTAATGGTTTATAAAACCTTCTCATATACCAGCCACTTACTTCTGGTAAACTCAACAGGCGCAGTGCAGTACCAGTCGGAGCCGAGTCTATAATTAAAACGTCAAACTCGCCTTCATCGTAATGGCGTTTCATTCTTACTAAGCCGAATATTTCATCCATCCCAGGTAGGATTGCTAATTCTTCAGCTTGAACTCCATCCAAACCTCGGGCTTGCAAAACTTGAGTAATATAGCGTTTAACTGCTCCCCAGTTTCCTTCCAATTCCATCAAGGCGTCTAGTTCTGCACCCCACAAATTTGGTCTCACTTGCCGGGGATCGTGCCCCAATTCTATGTCAAAACTATCAGCAAGGGAGTGGGCTGGATCGGTACTAAGAACTAGGGTTCTATAGCCGAGTTCAGCACAACGAAGCCCAGTAGCAGCTGCTACGGACGTTTTTCCAACGCCCCCTTTCCCAGTCATTAAAATTACACGCATGAATTTTTTTGTCCTATCTGAGGAGTGTTTGTGTTATTTATGAGTTTTATTAACCTTTCTTAATACTAACAAAATGCTGCTTCAGGACATCGATCCGGGAACAGTTCCAGTAATCGATATGGGAAACTATCGTTCCATTATCGTTAAGGCGTAACTCGCTCCAGCCAGGTATAGCGATACGGGGTTTCCAAGGAAGTGGAGTATTCCAGCTCAAAGTCCACTCAGTTTTAATCGTGTCTCCTGACTGACTAATATCGTGTAAATCCATCTTGACATCGATAAACCAGGTATCGATAAAGCCAATCATCTGTTCGTACCGCTTAACGCCACGAAATTTATTAAGAGGATCTTGAAAGAAGACATTTTCAGCGTAGATGCTATAGGTCTGGTCGGCTGGGAATCTTTGGTAGTCCTCTTTGAGAATTTTAATAATGTCCACAGCAGTTTTGGGTGCAAATAGCCTTTTGATGAGTTTAATACCATTTAGCGATCGCTCTACAATAGATGCTCCCTTTGGGAGAGTGGCGTGTAGCGCATTAAAACAGAAATGGTATAACTTTTAGCGTAAGGGCAACAATGCAACCTATCCAACTGAGTCCGTTTCAAGCTTTACGACGCAGTGTTTGGCTGGTTATCCAGGCTGCGCCAAGAGAGTTACGCAGCTTGGCATTGCTGACTTTGATTAGCGGAGGGGGGCCTGCTGTTGTTCTTTTTTTGAACAAAGTGGCGATAGACGAAGTTTCGGGCTTGCTCGCACAAAGAGTAATAAATGGCGCGATCGCCCCACAAAATTATGCCGATTTATTCGGTTTCATATTTGCTCAGCCTATATTGTTGTGGAGTATCGCGGGGCTGATACTCCTGAATTTATTTTTAGACTCGATAGAGACAATCAATACATTTGTGTTGATACCATTTCACTAAATTCCTGATACAGATAAAGCTTCCAGAATAAAATCCCATCCCGTCACCGAAGCAATTACTGTTTGGCTAAGTTGGGCAAGAATTTCTTCCACAGCAAC
>NZ_JACJON010000021.1 GCF_014695585.1 Microcoleus sp. FACHB-831
CCGGACAAATTACTGCACCCGGAGGACAGATAACCATAGCAGGCGTTGAAACTCAAAACTTAGTCCGCATCAGCGCACCGGGGAACGTACTGAATTTAGAAATACAACCAATAGCAACAAGCACCACTGCGCCGAATAATTGGACATCAGCGATCGCAAGTTTGCCACAATTGCTCACTGGTAGCGGCGATATTGGCAACGCAACAAAAATGAAAGTCACCCCTGACGGGAATGTTGTGTTGAGCGGTTCTGGATTAAGCGTACCAAAAGGTGACGGTATAGCGATCGCCAGCGGTACTATCGATGCATCCCACACAACACCAGGTAAGACAGGAGGAAGCGTTGGGGTAGTGGGAGAGAAAGTAGCTATCGACGCGGCTGCAATTAGTGCAACTGGAAGTATTGGCGGGGGGACTATATTAATTGGTGGAGAGTATCAAGGTAAAGGTACAGTACCCACAGCATCGCGCACGTATGTTAGTAAAGATTCAGCCTTAGTTGCAGATGCAGTTGCTAGTGGGAATGGGGGGAAAGTAATAGTTTGGGCGGATGAAGTTACGGGATTTTATGGAAATATTAGCGCCAAAGGTGGAAATGGTGCGGGTGATGGGGGATTTGTAGAAGTATCGGGTAAAGATAAATTAGCATTTCACGGGCAAGTAGATACAAGTGCGGCTAACGGGAAATTAGGGACGCTGCTGCTAGATCCGAAAAACGTCACAATTGTCGCTACAGGTGGTGCGGACGATAACCAACTTGATGCGAATATTCCTAATCCGAACAATCTACCGGGGTTGATTTTGTCTGGCGATGGGGGTGCAGTAGATTTTACCCTCTCGAAGCCAAAAGTAGAAAGTCAAGCGGGTAATGTGGTTATCGAGGCGACTAACGATATCACTATTGCTCCGGGTGTGTCGCTGAATTTTGGGGGTCCGGGTGGGTCGTCGCTTTCGTCGATTGAGTTTAAAGCGGATGCTGATGGGGATTTTGCTGGCTCTTTTTCGATGGATACAACGCAATCGATAGTAACTGACGCGAGTCCCGTAAAGATATCGGGAGCAAGTGTCACGGTTGGAAGCATAAATACTGGATTTTATGGTGGCGTGGGCGCTGCAATTACCCTGAATGCTACCAATGGCAACATCACAGCAGGCAATCTCAGCTCTAGCTCAACTAACTCTGGTGCCAAGGGGGGAGACATCACCCTAAGTGCTACTGGCAACATCACAGCGGGCAATCTAAACTCATTTTCTGCGACTACCAACGATTCTAATGGTGCGAATGGGGGAGCGATCGCGTTAAATGCTGCTAATGGCATAATTACAACGGGCGCAATAAATTCTTACTCTAGCGCCAGCAATAACAGTAGTGGAAATGGGGGAGCGATCGCGCTAAGCGCTAAGAATGGTATTACCATCCAAGGCAACCTAAACTCGCGCGCTGAGGGTTATGGCTTTGCGGGTTCTGGGGGAGAGATTAAACTCATTACCAGCAACGGTAGCATCACCGCGGGCGATTTAACTTCTTCCTCTTCTGCTAGTAATAGTTATTTTGGTGACTCTTCTAGTAGTACGGGTGGAAATATTTTCACTACTAGCAATGGCAGTATCACGGCGGGTTCTATAGACTCTTCTTCTTCTAGTGTTTCTACCAGTAATTCGGGTAATGCTACATCAAAAAATGGTGGCTATATCAGCATCCAGACCATCGATAGTAGCATCACCACAGCTTCTTTAAACTCCTCTTCCTCCTCTTCTGCTAGTGGTATAGGTGTTTCTTCTTCTTCTGGGGATGGAGGAGCGATCACTTTGGTTGGCGCGACTAAAATCACCATCAATGGCGATATATCCTCCTACTCTTTGGGGGGTGATGGTAATGGGGGAGCGATCGATCTGCTTGCTGCCGATGACATCACCATTACAACAGGCGGCGCAATACCAGGTATATACTCATACTCATCTGGCGGTACTGGCAAGGGAGGCCCGATTGGTGTTACTGGCAAAAACATTACCATTACCGCAGAACTCATTACCGCAACGGGGCAGATAGGTAGCGGGAATATTTACCTGACTGGTGACGAAATTAACTTTACAGGCGCTACTAGCATTGAAGGCAGTGGCACGCTTGGGCTTCAGCCTTTCACACCCAGCCAAGATATTAACATTGCTGGAACTGATAGCGGCAGCACCGCCATACTCGATCTAACAAAGACAGAACTTGACTATTTCCAACCAGGCTTTACTTCCATCACCATTGGCAGGCAAGACGGGACAGGCATCATTACCCTCAATCCCTACAACAACTTCAACGTTCAGGTCATCATTGTGGGTGGCTCAACCCTAGTTGGCCCCAACCAGGATACCACCTGGAACATCACTAGCAAAGATGAGGGCAACATCACCGGCTTCCCCAAGGGCTTAACCTACTACTCAATTGAAAACCTGACTGGCGGTACGCTCAACGACACATTCATCTTCACCTTCACCCCAAATATCAGTGGCAAAATCGACGGCGGGGTTGGCTTTGACATACTAAATTATTCCGCGCATACCACCCCCGTCACAGTTAATCTGGCGACAGGTGCGGTCAATATTGAAAGCGTAATTGGCACTCAATACAGCGACACTATAATTGGCGCGAATACAAACAACAACTGGAACATTACAGGAAGCAATGCCGGGAATGTAAACGGAACGCTAAACTTCTCCTCCTTCGAGAACCTGACTGGCGGTACGCTCAACGATACATTCACATTCAGCGCCGCTGCTTCCATCAGCGGCAAAATAGACGGCGCTACCGGCTTCGACACTTTAGACTACTCCGCTATCAACACCCCAGTCACAGTAAATCTAGCAACAGGTGTCCTAAACAATATTGAAAGTGTAATTGGCACTCAATACAGCGACACTCTAATTGGCGCGAATACAAACAACAACTGGAACATTACAGGAATCAATGCTGGCAATGTCAACGGAACGCTAAACTTCTCCTCCTTCGAGAACCTAATCGGCGGCACGCTCAACGATACATTCACATTCAGCAGCGGCGCGATCGCCAACATGGTAGTAGATGCCAGTTTAGGGAACGATGCAATTATAGTTAACGGCCCGACAACTCTAACTGGTAATGTCTCCCTCAGCACTGGCTCGGATGGAGGCGACATCAACTTTAAGAATACCCTTGATGGCAGTGGCTCTCTGAAGCTAGCCGCAGGTACAGGTAATATCAACTTTGGTGGTGCAGTTGGTAGCAACGCTAGACTCGGAGAGCTAATAATAGAGAGCGCTGGCAATGTTACAACCGGATCTATTACTGCTAGCAGCATCGCCCAAAAAGCAGGAACAGGAACCACTACTTTCAACGGAACTCTCAATACCAATGCACCAGGCGGAATTAACCTCAATGGTACTAATTTTGCTTTAAATGGCTCAGCTATTGCTCCTAATCTTACAGTTCAAGCCACCAACAACATTACTACTAGCAACATCACAGCGAATGGAGGAATTAATCTGCGTAGTAGTGGTGGTGATATTAACACGAGCGCAGGCAAACTAGACTCTAGTTCTAAAAATGGAAATGGAGGCGCGATCGCACTTGCTGCCAAAAATAACGTCATTGCAGGTAATATCGACTCTCATTCAGACAATGGTAAGGGTGGAAAAATTGAACTACAAAGTCAAACAGGAGTCGTCGAAAGCGGCAATCTAACATCAACAGGAACCGCAGCAGGTGGTGATATTGTTGTTAAAGCGAAAGTTAGTATTAACGCTGGACAGCTAGACGCTAGTTCTAGAGATGGAGATGCTGGCAACGTCTTCCTAGATCCCGACAATGATATTGATGTTAAGTTTATAAATGCCCAAGGCGGAACGGCGGGTAAGGGGGGAAATGTTGATATTATTACCCAGCGATTCTTCAGAGCCAGAGAGACTTTTACCAATGGAAATTGTGTAAATGCAAGTATTTGCACGTCTGGCGGAATAGGCGCGGGTTCAATAAGAATAAGTCACGGAGGTAGCAAGATTACACCCTTTAAAGTGGGAGATGCCAGTATAAACGGAACCTTGGGTGTTATTAGCAGTGGAAATAATGCGATCGCATTACAACAATCGTTTTTAAGCAGCTATACGCAGGGCAATATTCAGATCCTTACGGATTACTCACCAACACCGCAACTGAATCAAATTGTCACATCTTTTATTCAGCACAATCAATCCCCACAAACAGAGGCACAGACATCTACTCCCGGAGTGACAATCGATCGGGTTGCTGGCGGTTCTACCTCGGTTGAAGCAACTTTGGCTGCTGTTGAAGGTAACTTCACAAACGAGTTTACACAATATCTGGGTTTAACTACTCAGAACGTATCTTCTGGGGGAACTCAAGATAGCCAAAATTCAACTCAAGCTAATAATTCTGGAGGAGAGTCTGGGCAATCTAAAAATAGTGCCGAAGCAACATTGAATGATGCTGTTAATACATTGCGTAAAGCAGAATCATCAACAGGCATTAAACCCGCGCTGATTTATATAGTTTTTCAACCAGAAACAATTAATCAGCCAAGTTCAACAACCACACCGCAAGCAACAGTAGAAAAGAAAAAATTCCTTTCTACCCTTGAAGAACAACCTTTATGGCAGTTCAATTCACAAAATCTTCCCGTAACTAACCAATACCTAGCTCAAGCTCAAACTCCAAACGCTCCCAAGCCGCAACCAAACGACAAACTGCAACTCATCCTAGTAACAGCATCCGGAAAACCAATTCTCAAAACCATTCCCGGAGCAACGCGCGAACAGGTGATGGCAATGGCAAATAAATTGCGGAGTACAATTACCAAGCGCGACGAGAACAATACTAGCTATTTAAAACCTGCCGAACAACTTTATAAATGGACTGTTGGCAATCTAGAAACAGAGCTAAAAGATAGAAAAATCGGCAACCTAGTATTTGTCTTAGATTCCGGATTGCGATCGCTACCGATGGCTGCTCTCCACGATGGTAAAGGTTTTCTCATCGAACGCTACAGTATCGGCCTCATGCCCAGTCTTAGCTTAGTCGATACTCGTTATGTTGACATCAAGCAAGCTCAAGTTTTAGGAATGGGTGCGTCTAAATTTAACGACGCTGGCCAAAACCCCTTACCCGCAGCACAAGAAGAAGTATCTCTTGTCACCAGTCAATTGTGGAAGGGTAAATCTTTTATGAACGAAGATTTTACTTTAGCTAGGCTGAAATCAGAACGCTCTTCAACCCCATTTGGCATTATTCACCTAGCAACGCATGGCGAATTTAAAGCTGGTAAACCGGGTAACTCTTACATCCAATTGTGGGATAAGAAGTTAGGACTAGATGAAATGCGACAGCTAGGTTGGAATAACCCGCCAGTGCAGTTATTAGTGCTGAGTGCTTGTCGTACAGCATTGGGAGATGCGGAAGCAGAGTTGGGATTTGCCGGGTTAGCCGTCCAAGCGGGCGTTCAAACAGCAGTGGCCAGTCTTTGGTACGTCAGCGATGAAGGTAGTTTGGGTTTGATGACTGATTTTTATCGCCAACTGAAGAAGTCGCCTACTAAAGCTGAGGCGTTGAGACGTGCCCAACTTGCTTTGCTTAAAGGAGAAGTACGATTGGAGGGGGGAAAATTACATGGTAGTGGAGAGAATTTTTCTTTGCCCCCAGAACTTGTACAGTTGGGAGATAAAAATCTATCCCATCCTTATTATTGGGCAGCTTTTACGATGATTGGCAGTCCTTGGTAGCTCTTGATATTGTGCGATAGGGAAGCGTTTCCCTATCGCGCTTTTAACCCTAGCTTAGGCAACGCGATCGTTGCCTTTAAAAGTGTAATGAAACTTTATTTAATCTCCGGCTTGATAATTGCGTAAATGTACGAAAGTAAAGCATTCTAGCTTTGGGCGATCGCGTTAAGTTATTCAATAAAATCTCGGTTGCTCAAGTAGATGAGTTATGCTAGGTTTAACATTATTTTTTATCCCTAAAACCAGTAGGATTAAGGGAAATTAATAAATCTCCCCAAAGTATTTAAGCTCAATCATCTACCATCCCATCTAACATCTATTTTTTGCCTAGACAGACGCATTAGTAAAAGCGGATGAATGCAGGGTGTAAAACGAAATAGCTCAAAGAATATATTTCTGTTTACGTGCTTTCGAGTGAAGGGGTTGAACCCCGCCAGCGTAGAACTATTCCAAGCCATAGGATTGAGGTTATGGATTCCCGAACAAGCATTGCCAAAACGCCATCGACAGATGCAGCAGCACCCGCACCAAAAAGCTTATTCGGGCAAAGTGCTTTTGAATCGTCGCAAGTCGAAGAACGGGAAGTCGGACCAATGGCCTCTAGACCATTTGCCTCCCCGACTGCGCCACCTATTGAGCCGCCGCCACCAAATTTACAAGCAAGGTATGACGGGGCTTCGCGTTTTGGTCATAACTTCGGCAATATAGCAGTAAGTTCGCCAGGGGCAGCATATCCAGAAACACCAGTAGGAATTCAGGCGAAACTTGCAGTCGGGAAGCCAGGAGATCGGTACGAAGTTGAAGCAGATGCTATGGCTGATAAGGTTATGGCTATGCAAGATCCCGCTGGTGGAGAAAGTGTGTTAGGTGGGAAAGAGTCACCTCAGCCGCTACAAAGAAATCCGATAGCTCATGCGATCTCTCAACATATTCAACGTCATACAGCGAATACAGCGATCGCGAGCCAAACTTTGGGGGGTATGCAGCATAACCAGGAACCAGGGTTGTTGCAAAGAGCGCCCATACATCCTTTTTTTGCTGCTGCAAATCAACAGACGCCACAAAATTTACAGCTGAAGCGCCAGGTTTTGCAGCCAGTTCAGTTGCTAACTGATGCACCCGATGAGACAGAGGATACTTTAGTTAATCGAAATAGTGAAGAAGAAGAGTCAGAAGTATCGCTCCAAAGAAAGGAGGAAGCTACTCAAGGACAAGGAGATGTAGAAGCTGAATCGTTGTCGCAAGAGCTTGATGCTTCTTCTTTGGTGCAAAGGGCGCCAGTTGCAGGCGCTAAGAATACAGGTGGCGATATTGAAGGTCAGCTAAATAATAGTAAGGGCGGGGGTAGTGCGTTAGGGGAAGAAGTGCGCGACTTTATGGAGCCGCGCTTTGGGAATGATTTTAGCGATGTACGCATCCACACGGGCGGTGATGCGGTGCAGATGAATAAGGATTTGCACGCGCAGGCTTTTGCTCACGGTAAGGATATTTATTTTAATCAGGGTAAGTATAATCCGGGGAGTGATGATGGTAAGCGCCTGCTGGCCCATGAGTTAACCCATGTGGTGCAACAGACTGGTGCGGTGCAGCCTAAGTCTGGCATAGGGTTGGCGGCGAAGGAAAACAAGGTACAGCTCAAAGCAAGCTCTACCCCTTCAAATTATGCGCTAGAGGCAATTCAGCTAAAGGGGAATCCCCATGAGCAAGCTGGCGGAGAAAAGACAGTACAGCCAGCAGAACCAGCAGCGGCGGCTTCCCCAGCTTCCCCAGCAGGAGAAAAGGGAGCGCAGGGTAAGGCTCCGACGGCTGAGGGTGGTGGTGTAGCAAAGGCTAACAAGGGAGAAGGTGGCGGTACAACACCAGCTAAGGGAGGTGCTAGCAAAGGAGAGGGTGGCGGCGCAACACTAGCTAAGGGAGGTGCTGAAAAGGCAGAGAGCAACTTAGCTAGTGTTGCGCCAACGGCAAAAGGCGGTACTCAGCAAGCAGCTTCAGGTGGCGGATCTAGCAGCGCTTCAGGGGGTGGTGGTGCGAAGTCTGCTCAAGACGATCCGGCATTTCAGGCTGTGGTCAACAAGACAAAAAAAGTAGCGTCTTCGGAGAAAAAACACGAGCCAGCGGCGGCGAAGTCTAAGCAAGCGCAAGCTGCTGCTGAACCTCCCAGCAATGAGGTAGAGAGTAAGGCGCAGGATAAGCAGGTGGCTGAAATGAACCAGCAGCAGCCAGGAACATTCAATGCTGCTACGTTTAAAGCGGCGCTGATGCAAAAAATTGCTGCTGTTACTCCCCAAACTCTGGAAGAAGCCGACAACTTCAAAAACAACAATAAAATCGATTCGGTAAAAGGTGAATTGTCATCTTCGGTGACAGACGAGAAGAAGCAAGCTTCTGGCCCCATTGAAGAGAAAACGAAGGAACAGCCGGATGCTAGCGGTATTAAGCCTAAACCAGTCACGCCACTAACGCCCGAAAAGGCGGGTAGCCCACCGTCTAATATTGGCGCAGAAAAGGCTGCACCCAAGCCTAAGTCTGCATCTGAGGTATCTTTGCAAGAGGGTAGTAAATCCCTCGACCAGCAGATGAGTGAGGCTAATGTCAGCGAAGAGCAACTGGCTTCTTCAAACGAGCCTCAATTCAAGTCAGCACTAACAGCTAAGAAGACAGCCCAAACTGACGCGAAGACCGCGCCGCAAGGCTATCGCCAGCAGGAGCAGGGGATACTGAAGCAGGCGCAAGCGGAGGCTCAGACAACGGCACAAACGCAGTTGCAGGGGATGCATGGCGATCGCGAACAGTTGTTAGCTGGTGTAGTCGGTCTTCAGGGGGAAGCTAAGGGGCAGGACGAGCAAAAACGGACTGACGTTGCTAACCACCTTGGGTCAATCTATAACGCTACCAAGCAGAAGGTCGAAACTACTCTCAGTCAGCTAGATGGAGAGGTCAATAAGCAGTTTGACCAGGGTGCTGCTACTGCCAAGACGCAATTTGAGAATTACGTTGACCAGCGGATGAAGCGCTACAAGGATGAGCGCTACAGTGGTGCAACGGGTTTCTTGAAATGGGGTAAGGACAAATTATTTGGTATGCCTGATGCGGTGAACGTCTTCTACGAAGAAGGTCGGGATATCTACCTCGCCAGCATGGGCAAAGCTATCGACAATATTGCTAGTTTTGTTGCGAGGACGCTGAATACAGCTAAAGCGGAGATTGCTAAGGGTAAGCAGGAAATTCAGAAGTACGTTGCTGGCTTAGACCCATCTCTGCGGCAAGTTGGGCAAGAAGCGGCGCAGGAAATTGGAAGTAAGTTTGATGAACTAGAACAGAATGTCGATAACAAGCAGAATGAGTTAATTGACACTCTGGCGCAGAAGTACAACGAGAACCTCCAGCAGATAGATTCCCGCATTGATGAAATGAAGGCGGCTAATCGCGGTTTGGTGAACAAGGCTCTTGACGCTGTGGGTGGGGTAATTAAGACCATCCTGGAACTGAAAAACCTGCTGATGGGCGTGTTGGCTAAAGCGGCGGGTGCGATCGCGAACATTATCAAAGACCCGATTGGTTTCTTGGGGAATCTTGTTTCTGGGCTGAAGCAAGGCTTCCAGAACTTCATGGGTAATATCCTGGAGCATCTCAAGAAGGGTATGCTGGGCTGGCTGACTGGCGCTATGGCAGGGGCGGGCATTACTATGCCAGAAAGCTTAGACATGAAGGGCATATTTAGCCTGGTGACGCAGGTTCTGGGTACGGTGTATGAGAATATCCGCCCACGAGCTGTGAAGAGAATGGGAGAGAAGGCCGTCAACTTCTTGGAATCAAACTTCGAGATGTTCGTAATCTTGAAGAACGAAGGAATTGCGGGCCTGTGGCAGTCCATTCAGGATCAGGTTGGCGACCTGAAGGTGATGGTGATTGATAACATCCAGAACTTTGTTGTGGATGGGATTATCAAGGGTGGGGTGATGTGGGTTCTGAGTTTGTTGAACCCGGCTAGTGCGTTTGTTAAGGCGTGTAAGGCGATTTATGACATCATCATGTTCTTCATTGAGCGCGGTAGTCAGATTGCCGAGTTGGTGAACGCGGTGATGGAGTCGGTGACGGCGATCGCTAGTGGTGCTGTGGGTGGTGCGGCGAAGTTAGTGGAGAATGCTCTGTCTAAGGCGCTGCCTGTAGTAATCAGCTTTATGGCGAGTTTGTTGGGCTTGGGCGGCATTAGTGAGAAGATTCAGGCGATCGTTCAGAAGGTGCGCGGGCCAATTGAGAAGGCGATTGACTGGGTGATTGCTCAGGCTGTGACGTTTGCGAAGAAGATTGGAGGTAAGCTGGGGTTTGGGAAGGATAAGAAGGGTAAGGATAATAAAGAAGACAAGAGTGAATCAGAGAAGAAGCACGCTGAAATGGGTAATGCTGCGGCACAACAGCTAGCGAAAAAGCCTTCTCAAGAAATGCCCTATGAAGAAATACGAGCCTCCAAAGAAAAAGAAGCCAAAATGTTGGAGGACAAATACAATAAAGAGCTAGAAAAACCCGTCAAAATGACTATTACTTTCAAATCCCAAGAAGAGGATAAGAAAGATGGTGATATGGACTTTCACATCCATATTGGGCCAAATGACTACGATGACGATGTTTCCCTAGATTTAAGCGAGTCGGGGAAGACTGATCATGCTGCCAACTGGGAAGAAGTTCAAAAAGTTATAAATAAGGAGGTTGGCGTACAACTTCCGGAGGGGTATATCTATGTATATAAAAGAGAGGGAAAACAGCTAATTCGTAGGCTTAAAGTAGACGATAATCTATACCAAAGGTTGACCGTTAACACCGTAGACGGAAAAGACATTATTAGTTTAGGAAAAGCTAAATCAAATAGAATTAGTAAGTCTGGTGAGCTAACGAAAAATTTAAAAGAAGATGAGGAGGCACGCGGAGATACAAATGATTATACTGGTCATCAGTCTCATCACCTAATTCCAGATGCAGTTGTACGCGATCACCCGCTTACAAAAGCTGCAAGAGAGAGAGGTGAACCGCCTTATAACCTTGATGATGCGACAAATGGCATACGTCTTCCATCTAAAGACCAATCAAGGCGAAATTCGCCAAAATTGCCGCCCCACAAAGGAAGTCATCCAGATTGGAACAAATTTACTCAAAAGAAATTGGATAGCAACCTTAACTTTTTAATACGAAATTATGGCAGTCTTGAAAATGTACGCGGCAAAATTTTAACTGACGTAGTTAAGAAGATTGAGCGCCAACTGCGGGCAGAAATTAAATCCTGGCGAGTTATGGAATAAATATGAACGCTACCAACGAAGTATATATCTTAGAATGGGATCTGTCGCATCTTGGTGATGACATATATGATGCTGAACTTATCAAGTTTTCAGGTTGGGAAAACACAGTTGGTTTAGCACTTACGGAAGATTATTTTTCGTTACCTCAGAAGGTATACTTTGAAGCTAATTTTCAAACCCTCAATACTGTAGATTTTCCGTACAACAACGTTCGCTGGCCTATTATGTCAAAACGTATGTTGAGTACCTTGCTTGCAGTAGGAAGCTTTCCTAACAAGGCAACCCCAATTGTTATGGTAAATGATACTTTTATTTCTAAAGCTCGTTACGATGAACAAGGTATAGCCAATCCAGGAGTCGAAAACTATGAATTTGTTGCAGTGCAACTGCTTAATCATATTGAGGCGCTAGACCGCGATCACTCAGTATGTGAGATAGACGAAGAGTCGTTGCTTGTAATTGACGTAGAGTACCTGGTTCTTAAGAAACCTCAAGAAGGGTTCCCGCCATTATTCAGATTGGCTGAATATCCAGTTCTACTATTCGTATCATCTTCGGGTCGATTGGCTTTGGAGAACGCAGGTATTCAGGGAGTATTATTTGAAAGCTTGGCAGACTTTCAATTAAGGTGAGCAAAGCCAAGAAGTTATACGAACAAAACAGTTGGTTTACGCCAACATGATGATAGACAAATACCTGCCAGACATTAGGGCTTTAATGTCTGGTGATGTGTTGCCTGCTGAAGCGAGGGGGCTGCCCAACTTTGGCATTAGGATAAGGGATCGCTTCCCCTTGCTACCAACAAAAATCTTTCAGTCCAGAGATACCTCTGTATGACCCCAAAGACTGACCATCATCAACTAGACACTGAGTTAATGCTACGCGATCGCTCCCAATCAACCCTAACCGTCCACGCGATCGCCCTCTCCCTAACCAAACAAGACGACCAAATCATCGAGTGTCGTCTCACCTTAATAGTCAACCCAGAACTCTACCAACGCATCGACACCGATGCCTTATTCAATCTTAAGCCGGAAGTGCGCGGCTCTTTCTCTGTTGGGAAATTCCAACCCGAACTAGATATCAAAATTGAAATTAGTTTAAAACCCGATTCACTACCGCATTTAGTAGAACACGCCGCAGATGCTAACGAAGCGGCAAATCATATCCTAAATCTTAGCGGGGAACAGCCAGACCACCCGCTACTATATACCGAGAATTGGTTGGGGTTGTCTGTCAAACAGCAACAGGAATCAAGCGAAACTGGCTACAGTACATTCTGGGCTTATATTAATCCATCTGCTCTAGCAAATGGCGAAACTTCCAGCGAAGAAATTGGCAATGCGATCGCTAACTTCTTCAAAGAGTGGACAGAAGCCAATCTGTCGGAGATGACTCAAAATGCCACGAGTGACATCCTTGAGGGAATTGTCGATTTCTTCCAAGAAATGGCTGATGTTACTATAGATGCGATCGCCGGGGTTGCGACTTCTAGCGGACAAATCTTTGAGGAAATGGTCAATTTATTCAAAGAGGATGAATGGCCTTTTTACCAGATTAAAGGACAGCCAGTTTTAGAGATGGCTTTTCAGGGTGAAAATGGCAAATGGACTTGCTACGCTAAGGTAAGAGAGAAACAGCAGCAATTTGTCTTTTACTCACTCTGCCCAATTAACGCCCCAGAAAACAAGCGAATGGCGATCGCAGAGTTCGTAACTAGAGCAAATTCTGGCACCATCGTTGGTAACTTTGAGCTAGACTTTGCCGATGGGGAAATTCGCTACAAAACAAGTATAGATGTTGAAGGCGATCGCCTCAGTTCCGCACTAATCAAACAGATGGTTTATGCCAACGTCACGATGGTGGATCGGTACCTACCTGGAATTATGTCTGTTATCTATAGTAATGTGTCGCCAAGTGATGCGATCGCGCAAATAGAAGATTAGTTCAGTGCAACACCCGAACAAGATTCTGAATAGACTTTAGCAAAAAGGATAAAAGAGCGATCGCGCTTCTTTTTACATTTTCTTATTCTTTAGAGTTTTAGTAGTAAGGTGGGCATTGCCCACCCTACATAATTAGCGTTCAATTAGATAAACTCGCGGGGGTCGGTAACGTATCCAGTCAGCGCCGATGCTGCTGCTGTATAAGGCGACGCTAGATAAATTCCAGCTTCTTTATTACCCATACGTCCGGGGAAATTGCGGTTAGTTGTAGAAACGCAGATTTCTGGTTCATTCATTCGCCCGAAGGTGTCTTTTGGACCACCCAAACAAGCAGCGCATGAAGGCGCAGCAGGTTCGATGCAACCCGCATCTAAGAAAATTTCCGAGATGGTTTGCCCTTCGTATTTCTGAATAAACAAATCTTCGTAGACTTTCTGAGTTGCTGGCACTATATAGGTGGGAACTTTCACTTTCCTACCTTTAAGAATTCGCGCTGCATTCACAAAGTCTGATGTCTTACCGCCAGTGCAGGAACCGATATAAACTCGGTCAATTTTCACATCGCTGCACTCCCGCGCTAAGGCGCGATTGTCTGGCGAGTGGGGTTGGGCGACAACTGGCTCTAGTTGCGTGACATCATAGGTGCGATCGCTATAAAATTTCGCATCCGCATCCGTGTAAACTGGCTCAAATGGCTTGTTAGTCCTTGCCCTAACATACTCAAAAGTAGTCTCATCTGGGGCAATGACGCCATTCTTACCGCCAGCTTCAATCACCATGTTGCACAGCGTCATCCGTTCTTCCATTGTCAGGCTTTCAACGGTCGATCCGGCAAATTCCATCGTGCGATAAGTTGCACCCGCGACGCTAATATCACCGATGATTTGCAAAATTAAGTCTTTCGCCAACAAGTAAGGAGGCAATTCGCCATTCAATACAAAGCGCATCGTGGCGGGGACTTTAATCAGCAGCTTGCCAGTACCCATGATAAAGCCAGCATCGGTATTGCCAATTCCCGTAGCAAATTGACCGAAAGCACCAGCGTTACAAGTGTGGGAGTCAGTGCCAAATAATACTTCACCGGGACGAGTATGACCCTCTTGTGCTAATGCAATGTGGCAAACGCCTTTGTAATCTGGGTTGGCTTTGAAGTTAGAACGGTCGGTGATGTCGTAGAAGTATTTAATATCTTGCTCTTTGGCAAAGTCGCGCAAGATATCGACGTTGCGGTTAGCGCGTTCGTCGGCGGTAAAGATGTAGTGGTCTGGAATTAGAACAATTTTTTCTTTATCCCAGACTTTGGCATCCGAACCAAATTCGCGATGGAATACGCCAATCGTACCTGGCCCGCAAACGTCGTGAGTCATTAACAGGTCAACATTGACCCAAATATTGTCCCCCGGTTCAACAACAGATCTACCCGCTGCACGAGCCAATATTTTTTCAGTGAGGGTCATCCCCATAGTGATTCTCTATCTCCTTGTTACAGATGCGCCGCGATCGCGTAATGGCTTGGATGCGCTTTCGCTTTTTTGAATTACAGGCTACAAATTTTATGCTACTCGGTGCTTGATTATTGTGACATGTAGAAGTAAGCGATGGAGGCGATCGCTTCAGTCTGAAGCGGGGAAGCATCAACAATATTCTTCGTCCCCTGCACCCCCAGGACGACCCCAACAAAGCTACCCTACCCCTAAAGGTTGATTTGCCAGGTTAAATGCCTTTTTGTAGCAAACTCTACGAATTAAGTCTTTCAAGCTGACTATCCTAACAGAAAAGCTTTTTTAGAAAAACCTCTTTTTTAACGTGCCTAACCAGCGTTATTCAGTAACGCATAGGCACGTAATTCAAGAATAGTAGGCAATGAGGGTAAAACCATGACGCAAGCAGAGGCAATTCCAGGAAAAGCGGGTAAAACTAACTTGGATCAAGATCCCGCAGGAAGTGCATACAGCTCTCAAAACTTGACAGACGCAGATCCGGGCGAGTCGGGGGGGACCCAAAATAAATTTGAAAGAATTAAAGCCGAAAAAGATGGTTTAGTGCTGAAGCAAGAGCTAGACTATTTAGCTGAAATTGGCTGGGAGGCGATGGAAGAAGCTGACCGCGATTTTCGATTGCGGGTTTTGGGTTTGTTCTACCGCAGTGTAACGCCGGGTAGATTTATGCTGCGGATGCGGTTGGCTAATGGCATTATTACCACCAGTCAAATGCGCGTTTTAGCCGAAATCGTGCAGCACTACGGCGATGAAGGTAATGCAGATATTACTACTAGGCAAAACATCCAACTGCGGCAAATTCGCATTGAGGATGTGCCAGATATTTTCCGTAAGTTAAAGTCAGTTGGACTTACATCGGTGCAGTCTGGCGTAGATAACGTTCGTAATATTACAGGTTCGCCTTTGGCTGGTATCGATCCTGATGAATTGGTAGACACGCGGGGATTGTGTCAGATGGTTCAGGACATGATCACGAACATGGGAGAAGGTAATCCAGAGTTTACGAATTTGCCGCGTAAATTTAATATAGCGATCGCTGGTTGTCGCGATAATTCCGTCCACGCGGAACTCAACGACATTGGTTTCATCCCCGCCTACAAAAACGACACCATCGGTTTTAATGTCATCGTCGGCGGAATGTTTTCTCCCAAACGTTATGAAGCATCAGTTCCCCTCAATGCTTGGGTTCCTCCAGAAGATGTCGTGGCGATTTGCAGAGCGATTTTAGAAGTTTATCGCGAGCAAGGACTGAGGGCAAATCGCCAAAAGTCGCGGCTAATGTATCTAATTGATAAATTAGGAATTGAGAAGTTTCGCGAAGAAATAGAAAAACGATTTGCTCAAGTTGGCGGAACTCTGCCTCTACAACCTGCTGCTGAAAAAGAGGAATTCCTCTGGGATAAAAAAGACTACATCGGCGTTTATAAACAAAAGCAACCCGGATTAAACTTTGTGGGTTTGCATATACCCATCGGTCGGATGTATGCCCAGGATATGTTCGATTTAGCCCGCATGGCCGAAGTTTATGGAAGCGGAGAAATTAGATTTACAGTTGAACAAAATCTAATTATTCCCAACATACCCGACTCTCGCTTAGACGCATTTTTGAAAGAACCCCTCTTAGAGAGATTTGCAGTTAATCCAGAAAACTTAATGCGGGGACTTGTTTCTTGCACGGGCAGTCAATTCTGTGGCTTTGCAATGATAGAAACAAAAAACCGCGCCCTGGCTTTTATCAAAGCATTAGAAGCCGAACTAACGTTACCTCAGCCAATACGCATTCACTGGACTGGATGCCCTAATTCCTGCGCTCAACCGCAAGTTGCTGATATTGGCTTGATGGGTACAAAGGGACGCAAAAATGGCAAAGTCGTCGAAGCCGTAGACATCTGGATGGGTGGAAAAGTCGGTCACGAAGCAGAACTTGGTGCAAAGGTAATGAAAAGCATTCCCTGCGACGATCTCAAGCCAGTATTGCGAGACTTGCTAATAGAAAAATTTGGCGCAACACCCAAGCAGCCAGCAGTAGTCGTCGGGGCTATATCTTAACTCTTTCGGAATTACGAACTCTGAATTTATTCAGAATTCAAAATTATGAATTGTTTGAAGCTAACATCTCTAAAAAAATAGAGACGTATAGCACAGATTAGTGCGTGTAAATTTCTGGAGGAATGCCCTAGTGATTAAGGGATTACTGTCATTCAACGGTCGTTATCGCATCTTACATCTGTCTTGGTTTGCCTTTTTTCTGACATTTGTAAGTTGGTTTAACTTTGCTCCATTTGCTACAGCAATTGGCAGGGAATTAGCTCTCTCTGAGGGACAAATCAGAACCGTAGGCATCTGTAACATAGCATTGACGATTCCAGCGCGGATCGTCATTGGTATGCTTCTGGATCGTTTCGGGCCGAGGATTACGTTCACAGGTATATTGATTTATGCGCTCATCCCCTGTGTAATAACAGCAACCGCCAACGACTTCAATCAATTAGTTTGGGGTCGTTTGTTGATGGGTATTGTCGGCGGTGGTTTTGTTGTGGGCATTCGCATGGTATCGGAGTGGTTCCCACCCAAAGATATTGGTATTGCCCAAGGAATTTATGGCGGCTGGGGTAATTTCGGAGCAGCAGGCGCAGAGTTGGGATTGCCGCTTGTAGCGTTAGGAACTGCTTTTTTAGCTGGAGGCTTATCAAACTGGCGGGCTGCCATATTGTCGGCTGGAGTAATTTCCGCTATTTATGCCTTCATTTACTTTAATAACGTCCAAGATACACCCCCAGGAAAAGTTTACAAGCGACCCAAGAAAAGCGGTGGCATGGAAGTCACCAGCGTTAAGAGTTTTTGGGCTTATTGTTTGTCAAGTTTGGGGTTAATTTTGGCGTTGGGCTTATTGGCTTGGCGTTTGGCAGGGTCGAAAATTGCTTTCATAAACCAGACGCAAATGTATATAGTCTGGGGATTATTAGCCCTGCTTTATGCATATCAAACTTACCAAGCTTGGGTGGTGAATAGGGAGCTTTTAAGCGGACAAAAAACTTATTCTCCAGCGGAACGTTATGAGTTTGGTCAAGTTGCTTTGCTGGAATACGCTTATATAGTTAGCTTTGGTTCGGAGTTGGCTGTAGTTTCCATGCTTCCGGCTTTCTTTGAGAAAACTTACGAGTTACCTCACGAAACTGCTAGCATGATTGCCGCTAGTTATCCATTGTTAAACTTTATCTCTCGTCCTAGCGGTGGGTTGATATCCGACAAGCTGGGTAGTCGTAAGTGGACGTTAACGGCGCTAACGGCAGCTATCGGTTTGAGCTATTTGATGATGAGCCAGATTAAGGCGGGGTGGGCATTACCAGCAGCGATCGCGGTTTGTATGTTCTGCGCCTATTTTGTCCAAGCTGGATGCGGTGCAACCTTTGGGATGGCTCCTTTAATTAAGAAAGAAATAACAGGACAAATTGCTGGTAATGTCGGCGCTTACGGAAACTTTGGTGGTGTGGTTTTTCTGACTATTTTCAGCTTCACAAACGCGCCCACCCTGTTTCAAACAATGGGAATTTCAGCACTCATCTGCGCCAGCTTGTGTGCTTTCTTACTCAAAGAACCGAAAGGTTCCTTTGCCGAAAGCTATGCGGGTGAAGAAACAGCAAAGTCGGGCGTTCCTAAGCCGGTTCTTGTAGACGAAAAAGAACCAGCAGAAAGCTAATTTATTTTGGATTTTAGATTTTAGATTTTGGAGATACCGCTTTATTGGGGTAACTCCAAAATTAATCCATATATGGATTAAATCTAAATTATGCAATCCGAAAATCTCAATAATTGTGTTTTAGAAATTCCAACTAAGCAGCAAATTTTTACACTGTAAAATTTGCCCTTGGTGATTCATAGACTTTACATATATCCAAAGAAAATAAGTTTTCTGCCTTACAAAGGCTAAAACGGCTGTGTCAATCAAGGTGGATAATGACAAAAAATTAAACATAAGCTCAATCAAAAATACAAAATCTAAAATCAAAAATTGATATGACTGACTCAACTAGAACACTATGTCCTTACTGCGGCGTTGGCTGTGGTTTAGAAGTTATGCCCCCAGCGGAACCGGGGAAGGCGACTAATAGAGATAAGCAAGGAAATCTTCTGTGGAAAGTGAGGGGCGATCGCGCTCATACTTCAAGTCAAGGCATGGTTTGCGTCAAAGGAGCAACCATTGCCGAGTCTATCGATAAAAGCCGATTGCTACATCCAATGGTGCGAGACAATTTGAACGAACCATTCCGGCGAGTTAGCTGGGATGAAGCCTACTCTAAAATCGTTAATCGCATTCAAACAGTCCGTTACACTCAGGGAGTCGAAGCCCTGTGTATGTATGGTTCCGGTCAGTTTCAAACAGAAGATTACTACATCGCCCAGAAGTTGCTTAAAGGCTGCTTGGGAACTAACAATTTTGATTCTAATTCTCGCATGTGCATGGCTTCCGCGATCGCTGGCTACGTGCAAAGTTTTGGTTCCGATGGCCCCCCTTGCTGCTATGAAGATTTAGAATTAACCGACTGTGCCTTTATCATTGGCAGCAATGCAGCAGAATGTCACCCGATTGTTTTTAATCGCCTGCGGAAGCACCACAAACAAAACCGCAACGTCAAAATGATCGTCGTCGATCCGCGTAAGACAGCCACCGCCGAAGCAGCGGATTTGCATCTAGCTATTCGCCCCGGTACAGATATTGACTTGCTCAATGGTATGGCGCATTTACTAATGCGTTGGGGATACTTTGATAGCGTATTTATTGACGAATGTACAAATGACTTCGCCGCATTTGCTGATGTAATTAGGCACTATCCCCCAGAAATGGTGGCGCGGAAATGTGGCATTCGTGTAGATGAATTGGAGACAGCAGCGAGATACTGGGGGCAATCGAGCAAAGTTCTATCTCTTTGGTTGTTGGGGATGAACCAGTCAACCGAAGGTACTGCTAAAGTGCGAACTTTAATCAATTTGCACTTGATGACTGGCCAGATTGGTAAACCGGGAGCAGGGCCATTTTCCCTAACAGGTCAGCCAAACGCAATGGGGGGAAGGGAAACTGGCGGTAGTTGCCAACTTTTGCCTGGTTATCGCTTTATAAAAAATCCCCAAGATAGAGCAGAAATAGAGCAATTTTGGGGACTAAAACCAGGGCAAATTTCACCTTATGAGGGTCGGTTTGCTTGGGATATGATTACTGGTTTAGAAACAGGCGATGTGAGCTTTCTTTGGATTGCCGCAACTAATCCGGCGGCGAGTATGCCAGATTTGGAACGGACTAAAAAAGCGTTACTGCGATCGCCCTTTACTGTCTATCAAGACGCTTACTATCCAACGGAAACATCTGCATACGCGCACGTCTTGCTACCAGCGGCGCAGTGGGGTGAAAAAACTGGCGTAATGACCAACTCTGAGAGGGTGGCAACTTTGTGCCAAACTTTTCGCAAGCCACCAGGGGAAGCGAAGGCAGATTGGGAAATCTTTGCAGAAGTAGGCCGTCGCTTGGGTTTTGCAGACAAGTTTGCTTATGCTAACTCAGCCGAAGTTTATGCTGAATTTGTGCAATTAACGCGCGATCGCTTCTGCGACCAAAGCGGACTTAGCCACGACCTGCTACGAACCGAAGGTCCGCTTCAATGGCCTTACCCCGCACAGAAGCAAGACAAGTCTCACTCAATCCAAAATCCCATTCCCAGGCAGAGCCTGGGAACGAGCAAAACCCAAAATACGAAGCGGCTTTATACCGATTTGCGCTTTATGACGGCTGATGGACGTGCGAAGTTTGGTGCTTATCACTCGCGGGGATTAGCGGAACCACCAGATTCCGAGTATCCTTTGGTACTTACGACGGGCAGGTTATACGGACACTGGCACACTCAAACCCGCACTGGTCGGATAGACAAAATTCGCCAGATGCATCCCGAACCCTTGATAGAGATTCACCCCCGCGATGCTGAAAAGCTGGGAATTAAAGATGAAGAGTGGGTAGAGGTGCGATCGCGTCGGGGAATTGCTCGATTCAAGGCTCAAGTTACAGCCGCGATCGCCAAAGGCACTGTTTTTGTACCCATGCACTGGGGGGCGATCTGGGCAGAACAATCCGAAGCTAACGCCCTCACCCATCCTGAAGCTGACCCCTCTTCCCGACAACCAGAACTAAAAGCCTGCGCCGTTCAATTAGTGCCAATTGCTACCATCGCAACTCCCACAGTATCAAAAGTTTTGAGTTTTGAGTTTTGAGTTTTGAGTTGAAGTCTCCCATTCACCAGTTTTTGTAGAGACGCCGATTTATCGCGTCTCCCAGTCCCCTTGAAAGTTTTAAATTTTGAGTAGAATTCTCTAATTTAAAACTCAAAATTAAGAACTCAAAACTATTGCCCATTCCCAAGAAAATTACTCCGCTTCACCAATAACTGTAAACGCTGCCCAGTTTTTTGGTTGGGGGTTTTGTTTCATTGTGGCTAGCATCGCGTTTCGTAGTGCAGCCGATGCGTCGGGGTTTTGTTGGAGATTTTTATAAAACTCGGTCATCAAGTAGGCAGTGGGAGCATCTGGGACAGCCCACAGAGACACGATCGCAGTAGGTACGCCAGCGGAAATTAAAGCGCGAGATAGCCCGATGACGCCATCGCCTGTTATTCTGCCTCGTCCAGTGTTACAAGCGCTCAAGACAACTAAATCAGCATTTAGCTTTAAGTTGAGGAGTTCGCCAGCACTCAGCAAACCGTTATCTTTCCCTGATGGTGCCAGAGCGATCGCGCCCGGTACGCCGCCACCTGTAAAATCATCGAGTAACCCGTGAGTTGCCAGATGAATAATTCTGGCTTCAGGCATCTTTTGCAAGATAGCTGCTTTAGTTGCCCGATTGCCGATTATGGCTTTGGCGTTCAAGAGATTGGCGATCGCGATCGCTTCCTTCTCAGCACCAGGAAGTTGGTTTAATTGCTTCGGCGGTTGATTTAGCTTTACAGGAATCTTGGGCATAGTTGGATTGCCCACTACCAAAACATCCTTGCCTTGTACAGACGGCAATTTAGCGCGTCTTTGCCGCTGCTTGTGCGTTAAGTCCAACACCTGAATAGAAGGCGCGGTCAAAATCGTATGTTTTTCGATTAAATATTTCTCGTTGCTATCTTGCAAACCTGCGAAGGGAACCATAAACAAAGATTCTTGCGGTATAAATATAACCTTCGCATTCGCATCTTTTGGCAACAGTTCGGCAATCGGTTGGATCAGCAGTTGATGTAGTTGCTTTAACTCCCGGTTGTTGTTTCTACCAGTTTTAACCCATGCACGCACCTTTTCGCCGCGTCCGTTCGCGCCTATAGCTAAACGGGTGTTGGCAACTATATCTGAAAGTGTAGTCTTCTGCCGCTGCCACAGGGGTTTTAAGTCAACCTTCTTAAATGCAACTTCACCTGTCGGCTGGACTACCCAAATATATAATTCTGATTCGTTGATTTGGCGCTTATTTTGAACGTCGAAAGCATTGCGAATAATCGAATATTCAACAAGCGTGGCATTCTGTTCTTTGGCAATTGACTTGAGTGGTTCAATTGTCGGTGGATTTGTAGACACGCGGTTAATCGCGTCTGCTGTGCTAACTCTCGAAGCCAACAACTCTACAAAAGCGCGTGCCCTCCCTCGTTCTGCAATTTCTAACGCAGCATCGGTTTTATTCTGAGCAATCAAAACTTCTTGCAGCGTGCTATAAGTAGTAGCTTGAGTTTCAAATATTGAGACTTTATTCGCATCGTTGCTACCTAAGCCATCGCGTAAAGATTCCCAAACTTTAATCGCCGCGAGTAGGTTTTTTTCTGCTTCTACAAGTTCGCCTGATTTAAACAGCGCATCGCCTAAATTGTTCAGCGCGTGACCTTCTCCCGGACGATCTTGCAATTGCCGCGCTATGCTCAAGTGTTGTTTGTGGTAATCGGCGGAGCGTGCAAAATCTTTTAAGCCATAGTAAGCTAATCCCAAATTGCCCAGCGATCGCCCTTCTCCGATTTTGTCTTGCGATGCTTTGGCGATGGTCAAATATTGCTGGTGGTATTCAATTGCTTTGTTATAGTCGCCGAGGCTAAAGTAAGCAATTCCTAAATTTCCCAGCGCTATTCCTTCCCCAAGTAAGTCTTGTTTTGAGCGTGCGATCGCTAAACTTTGTTCCTGGTAATCAATCGCTTTAGCATAATCTCCCTGAGCTAGGTAAGCAATTCCCAAGTTTCTTAAAGTAGTAAGTTGCCAATTTTTATCGGGTAATGCTTGTGTAATTGCCAAACTACGCTGATAGTAATCAATCGCTTTGTCATAATTTCCCAATGCACTATAAGCAGCCCCCAAACCTGCAAGTGCCTGTCCTTCTCCCAAAGAATCGCGCCGTTGTTGCGAGGATTTCAAGTGCTGTTCGTAGTATTGAGTCGATCGGGCATAGTCGCCCAAAGAAAAGTAAGAAACTCCCAAATTGTAAAGGGCAATTGCTTCTTGTTGACGGTTTTGCAACTGGTGCGCTACGGCTAAATTCTGGTTATAGCATACGATCGCTTTACTATAGTCGATAGGCACGCGGTTTCTTGTCTGCCGATTTTCTAATATTTGCCAATTTTCCTGGCATTCTTTGATTTCCCTATCACTTACTAAACGCGGGCGCTCTTGAGCCACCTTAGTATTTTGTGTAACTGTCCTCGGCTCAATTCCATCCGACGCAGGAGGTGAGGAAGTGAAATTTTCATTCACTGGCTGCGATATTTCCACTATTTGATTTTGCTGCGGTAATTCCCGTAAAATTTGATTTGGTTGCTGTGTATTAGCTGTTGGGTTAAGGTCTATATTTATCGAGTCTTTGGACTCGTAAAGTGGCATTTTATACACATTGGACGGTGGCTTATTCCCACCAAGCGGAGGAGGATTCGTAGTAGTTACCACGAATGGTGGAGGCTCAGGGAGCGGCGGTGGTGCTGCTGCTGGCTCAATTAGCGGCGGTAGCGGTGACTGAACTTCATTCCCTGGGTAAACCCCATCAAGTGGGGAGGGATTTACACTAATTATCGGAGGAGTTATTAACGGTGGTTGTATGAATGGTGGAGGCTCAGGCAGCGGTGGGGGTTCCTGACCTGCATTATTTCGGTTTTGGCCAAAGTTTGGCGTGTTTAAAAATTTTATTTCAATATTGCCTTGGTTGAAGTCGCTGCTCCAAGATTGCATTGGCAAAATTGCATTGTTAGCATCGCTGGTAATCGATGCTGCTGTACCGCTAGAGGTTTTTTTACCAACAAGAAATGGCTGATCACCTACAGTAAATAAAGCGTTTCCTTGATAGATAACAATTGAACCGCTTTCCTTACCTCCAGCCGTAGAAATGCTGGAATTTATACCATTTTTGTCGGTAAAAAATTCCCTTGCTATGAAAGAATCGGTAGTTTCAATATAAACAGAGCCTCCATTTCCGTTATTGCTACCCTCGGCATTAATGTAGTTAACCGTAATTTCGTGAGATCTGGCTGAACTCGAACGCTGCAAATCAACGTATAGGTTAACTTCGCCTCCCGAACCCGTCTCTGTGGAATGGGAATCAATGACACCTGTAGCGATCGCGCCGCCAGCGTCGAGGAAAATTGCTCCCCCATTATTACTTGACGAAGAGTTGAGCGTACCTGATGAAGTATTGATATTGCCATCGAAGGCGAAGATGTTTATATCGCCACCATTTGAAGTGATGTCGCCTGTAATAATGTCCCGATATGCATTAAGAGCGATCGCGCCCCCAACCCCAGCTACGCCGCTAGAGTCAAGTCTACCTAACGAGGTATTAATGTCACCGTTAGTAACGTTTAGGCTAATATTCCCGCCCTTTGAGATAATGTCACCTGTGGCAATGTTATTTAACGCATGAAAATCGATTGATCCATTATTAGAAATCAGCTTGCCTGCTGTTGTATTAATGTCGCCGTTAGCACCAATCAAGCTAATATTTCCACCTGCGATATCACCTGTGAAGATGCTGCCTCCACCATAAATGTTGATATTTCCTGCCTTGCCGCTAATACTAGAAGCTAACAGGTTGTTTGTCGTGATATCGCTGTTAGCTGAATAGAAGGTAATATCTCCCCCATTCCCAGTTAGAGAAGTGGAATTTACTGCCTGTCTGCTGGTATCAATTGCTCCTTTTGTAGTGTAAACGGTAATTTTTCCACCATTCCCGCTGCTACTAGAAGCTAACAGTTCGCCAGTCTTAATATCGTTGGTAGCTTGCAAGCTAATTGCACCTGCTGCACCAGTATTAGAGGAAGAATTGATAATACCCGCGCTGCTATTGATAGCGCCACCGCTATTTAAGTAAATATCGCCACCATTAGATGCGATCGCGCCACTCTCAATATCACCCACTGCCTGCAAAATTACCGATCCGCCTGCCAAATCGCTAGCGATACTTCCTACATTTAAATTGCGCCCAGAAACTAGCCTTGTGGTTTGCGATCGCCCATTATGAACTAGCAAATCGCCATTTTCAACGCTAATTCCCGAACCTGTCAAGGTGACAGTGCGATCGCTGTTAACAGTTATTCCTGTGGCACTATTCTCAGCTTCTTTGCCTGTCAATAACTCCGCCAAAGTTTGCGTAGTAAAAGGTAAAGCAGTTGGCTCACCACTAGAAATAGGCTGAATTTCTAAACTTAGCAGGCTATTCTCTTGAGAGATGCGAATCCATTTTCCCCCCTCAGTAGTGGCAACAGTAATATTACCCCCTGGTGCCGATAGCTGTCCGGTACTAATAACATTACCGCCCAGCAAGGTTAAATTCTGTCCCTGTGCGACAACTAACTTTCCCGCATTTACAATCGCGCCTGCTTGCTGGGTGTTGAAGGCAAAAATGCTGGGATTACTTACAAGAGCAGCATAATTATTAACACCAGCAACATTAAACCAACCATTTCCGAAACCAATACCCGTCGCAGTTGTAGCGGTGAAATTTGCTGGGACATTTAGGCTGGCGTTGGCACCGAATAAAATGCCAGATGGATTGATCAAGAATAAGTTAGAATTGCCGCCACTAACCTGGATAATGCCGTTAATTATTGAGGCATTGCCGCCACGCACTCCCGCCAGGATATTGCGAATGTTGGGGTTAGAAAGAAAGTTGGCAATTTGGTTTTGGCTAAGTCCAAATTGACTAAAACTGTGGAATAAATTAGCCCCATCTCCAGAAAGGGTACCGCCGCTGATGTCGATGCGATCGCCATTGGGGTTGACAATAGTATTTGTGCCATCCGTTGCTGGAATAATTGATTGTGCCCCCGCTGGAGGTACCGCGATCGCACTCATTAAACCCAGTGGGAGAAGCAACAGGCTAACTCCTCCCATTGCTAATTTTTTTATGCCAGGAATTTTGGCAAAGTTATAGTTGCACGCTTTTAATTGTTGAATAAGGCTGCTGGTATGCGATCGCCAATCCAAAATCCTCTCACTCAAGGGGGATCGAGCGACTGAGTTATAACGCTTCACGATATTTTTGCTCTCTTGATGTAGCTTAGCGTGACTTCTGTTATCGGACATCTGCTGTTTCGTCACCATTAGATGCAGCCTGAAAGAAATCAAGCTTCACGTAATGCTACAAGGGCTGAAGCATATATATCGGAACATTACACAGCGGTGAGCGTTATATTATTTATGTATATATATTTGGAAATACTCCTAATAGTAGGAGCTTACATATAAAAAAGCTCCTAATCTATCAAGAAGAGGAGCTGAATAATATGTTGTCTGTCAGCGAGCCTTACCCCTGCTTATTAGCAGGGGTCAAAAGCCTTTAGTATAAATTTACTACTGCGGAGCGATGGCATCATCCATCTAAAGTATTAGGCAGCAAGCTGTAAATTTATACACTTCTTGCCTTTATAAAGGGAAAAATATTAACTATTTCCGCTGCTAAGCTGTGGTGCATTTAAACTGTGATATAGCGTTTACTACTCTAGTGAGGTACAGTAACAGGAGTGAGTAAACCAGTTACGGATATCTTGTAGAGACACTTTATTAAAAGCTTCTTCAATTGCTTTGGCTAAATCTGGATAATTTCTGGGACTGAGCGAACGTAGTATACTTTTGACTTTCGACCAACAATTTTCAATTGGTGAGAAATCGGG
>NZ_JACJON010000022.1 GCF_014695585.1 Microcoleus sp. FACHB-831
GGCCGTCAGTTCGCTTCGCTTGCGCTTGGCTCTCTCCACCGCTTTATCAATGTAGCTTGCTTCTCCTAAAAGTGTCAAGTATTTTGAAAAAAAAACTTCCAGGTTGCTAAAATAGCCTCGTAGAGCGGATTTGCGCCAAAATGAATTATGCGTTGCACGCTTGAGGGACGAAATTTGTGAATTTTCAGTCGGTGATCGCTACATTAAATGGATTTTGGGCCGAACGCGGTTGTCTGATTGCCCAGCCATATGACATAGAAAAAGGAGCGGGTACTATGAGTCCGCATACTTTCTTAAGGGCAATCGGCCCTGAACCGTGGTCGGTAGCCTATGTGGAACCTTGCCGTCGCCCCAGTGATGGACGCTACGGTGAGAATCCTAATCGCTACCAGCACTACTATCAGTACCAAGTAGTAATCAAACCTTCACCAGATAATATTCAAGAAGTTTATCTGGATTCGCTTAGAGCTTTAGGCATTCGTCCTGAAGATCACGACATTCGGTTTGTGGAAGACAACTGGGAATCACCGACTTTAGGGGCTTGGGGTGTTGGTTGGGAAGTCTGGCTTGACGGAATGGAAATTACTCAATTTACCTACTTCCAGCAGTGTGGAGGGCTTGATTGTCGTCCTGTCTGTATTGAAATTACATATGGTCTTGAGCGGTTGGCAATGTATCTCCAGGAAGTAGATGCATTGACTAAAATTCAATGGACGGCTGACATTACTTATGGGGATGTTCATCTTCAGGGGGAGATTGAGCAGTGTACTTATAATTTTGAGGCGTCAAATCCTGATTTGCTGTTTACGCTGTTTGGTCTTTACGAGCAGGAAGCAGAGCAACTTATACAACAGGGCTTGATTCTGCCCAGCCTTGACTATGTTTTAAAATGTTCTCATACCTTCAACTTGCTCGATGCTAGAGGTGTAATTTCTGTAACCGAGCGGACACGTTATATCGGCAGAATCCGCAATTTGGCACGAAGAGTGGCTCAACTATACCTAGAACAGCGAGAACGGCTGGAATTTCCGCTCAGAAGATAGGTAGAGTTTAAGAGAAGCGATGAATCGGTAAGACTGTAAATTATCTGGTTCATCTGCTATGAGGTTTAGTGGCACTTTAGGTAGACACACAAGATGCGATCGCATCTTGTGTTTTCCACAACCAGGTATCTGGCAGCCGTTTTACTTGCCAAAAGGGAGTTCGCAAAATTAAGTTAATAGCAAGATGACAATCAGCCCTAGCTGTATTAGAGGAACTTTTAAGGCATTAAGAGTTTAATAACAACGATTGCATCGTCTTCTGAGGGCACGCTTCAGTTACAATGTGACACGAACAAGTTTTAAGGATGTGAATCCAATGGCTAGTCTCAATGAGCTTCTGGAGCCAATTGCTAACCAATTCCGCAATCTGGGAATTCCAGCTCCAATCGTGCATTGGGGACATCCATTGATGATGGCAATTGTAGTGTTGGTAATGGGCAGCTTTGTTGGCTGGGTAGGCTGGCGCGGACGGTTAGTTGCCGATAAAGATGCCGCTATTAAAAGTCGAGCAGATCAGCGCAAACTTGCACCTTGGATGTTTCTATTCCTGTCACTGGGTTACACAGGGGGAGTTTTATCTCTGGGGATGCAGCATCAAGCTATTACAGAAAGTCCACATTTTTGGACAGGTTCAATTGTGCTAGTGTTGTTGGCTCTCAATGCAGTAATTTCTATGAGTAGCTTTGGAGGCAATAGACCGTCGATGCGGACGGTACACGCCTACTTAGGAAGCACGGCACTGTGTATTCTGTTCCTTCATGCTGTACTAGGTTTGAAGCTGGGTCTATCAATATAATGAATCCGGCAAGCGGCGCTATTTTAAGCCTAGCGTATATTCTTGGTTTAGTTTCTACAGCTATACTGGGCCTTCGGTCTACTGGACTTCAAGATTGGGAAAGATCTGGGATAGCCCTTTTAGGAATGGGGGTGCTAGGGGTCGTAGCGGCAACGATAGTACCAAAATTGTGGAGAAGTGGCCCAAAACCTAGATTGTGGTTAGCTGCTGCAATAGTTGGAGCGATCGCCTTTGTATACTTTCAGGTGAGAATGCCGCAGCTTGCTGAAAATGACATCAGCAAGTTTGTTCCACAGACTGGAGAGAGGGCGCAAGAACAAGTTGTAACGATTCAGGGCAAGGTTGATAGCATACCGCGCCTGACGAGGAATCAAAGAGCGCAATTTTGGCTAGAGGCGATACAGCTTAATGAGATAGAGGGTAGCCGGGACAAACCCGCTGATGTGAATAAGAAGGTGACAGGCAAACTTTACGTGACTGTGCCTTTACTCCAAGCTACAGGTATTTATCCAGGTGAAGCGATCGCTGTTACGGGCATATTATATAAACCAAAACCTGTTGCTAATCCAGGAGGCTTTGATTTTCAAGCTTTCCTAGCTCGGGAAGGAGGATTTGCGGGGCTTAGCGGGCGTCAAATTACCTTACCAAATACAGAGATAAGCGATCGCTGGGGATGGTGGGCTGTGCGGCAGCGAATTATTAGGTCGCAAGTTCGCGCCTTAGGAGTTCCGGAAGGCCCGCTTCTTAGTGCAATGGTAATCGGCAACCGTTCAGTCGATATGCCCTACGACATTCGCGATAGCTTCGTGCGAATTGGGTTAGCTCATGCTTTAGCCGCTTCTGGATTCCAAGTTTCTCTAATTTTAGGTGTTGTATTAGCACTTACCCAGCGGCATTCGGCGCGGATACAATTCATCTGCGGAGTGGTTGCATTGCTGATTTTTGTAGGCTTGACAGGGGTGCAACCATCAGTAATGAGAGCGGCAGTGATGGGATTTGGGGGTTTAATAGCCCTCGTTATGAAAAGAAAAGTCAAGCCCTTGGGATCGCTGCTTGTTGCAGCAACTATCTTGCTAGTATTAAATCCTTTATGGATTTGGGATTTAGGATTTCAACTTAGTTTTTTGGCGACGCTGGGATTAGTGGTAACAGTATCGCCGTTAACTAAAAAATTAGATTGGTTGCCGCCTGCGATCGCTACTTTAGTTGCTGTTCCTATTGCTGCAACAGTCTGGACTTTACCACTACAAATTTATACGTTTTACCTTGTTTCGCCCTACAGCCTTCTTGCAAATGTCATTAGCGCACCTTTGATATCAGTCATTAGTTTAGGTGGCTTTATCAGCGCGCTCGCTGCATTAATTTTGCCAATGGCGGGAAGCGCCCTAGCGTGGTTGTTATATTACCCAACGCACGCACTAATTATTCTTGTACAGTACTTTTCTCAGCTGCCTGGAAATACTGTTGCAGTTGGCAGCATTTCCCTTCTCCAAATGCTGGGACTCTACGGGCTAATTTTGCTAACTTGGGTTCATAATTGGTGGCAGCGGCGGTGGTGGTTCGCAATGCTTATTGCTTTGAGCCTGGTTGCTGTACCATCTTGGCAAACTAAAGCAGCTTTATTTCGCGTTAGTGTATTGTCAACAATGGGACAACCTGTATTAGTGATTCAAGACCAGAAGCAGGTGCTACTCGTTAATAGCGGGGATGCTGATACAGTCGATTTTACTGTTCTACCTTTTCTACAACAACAGGGTGTTAATCAAATTGACTGGGGAGTAGCAATTGATTCGCAGCCCGCTAGCAAAAGTGGCTGGATACAAATTCTTAAAAGGCTACCAATTAGAACTTTTTATATTAACTTTGGTACAAACAGCCCTACAGCAGCTAAAAATCGGGCATCAGAAGAAAAAAATAAAACACCTAAGCAAGATTCTTCTGTAGAGCAAGATTCTAGTAATTCTCCAAAAGATACTTTTACTGATACGGAAACAATTATACGTGCTGTTAAATCTCATCAAGGTATTCTGCAAAACTTGCCTGTTAAGAAAGATTTGCAGATTGGCGCAACAACTCTTAAGTTAATAAGTGCTTACCCTACGGTGTTACAAATGCAAATACAGGATCAAACTTGGTTATTAATGGGGGATCTTAAGTCTGCCGACCAAAGACAGCTATTATCTGAAAATCTGCCTCGCGTCCAGGTATTGCAATGGTCTGGAGAACCTTTGATATTAGAGCTTTTGAAGGCGCTAGAACCTAAAGTAGCGATCGCTTCATCTAATAGTATCGACCCAGAAACAGCCCAAATGATGCGGCAAAGCAATACTAAAATTTATTGGACTGGTAAGGATGGCGCTATCCAGTGGACGCCTAAAGGTGAGTTTGAGACAACCCTAGAGACCACAGAAAGCGATGGTTCGCTTTTATAAACCCCTGCCGAAGTATGCAATAGATGGTAAACTATACTAAGTAACAACTCTGTGGAGAGGTGGCAGAGTGGTTGAATGCGGCAGACTCGAAATCTGTTATGGGGTAACAGCCATCGTGGGTTCAAATCCCACCCTCTCCGTTTAAAATCTGCAAATATTAGCTGGATACTTGAGGATAGGATGGCCTTTCTCCGGCTTGGAAGCGCATCCAAGCGTCTCTGATAGCTGTAGGAGCTGGATGTTTTGCATCATAAACAACGATAACGTTTGTTAGCTCCCGTCCAGGACGAACCAAGATTTTTCCGGTTTTGGCTAGTGCTATAGATGAGCCACCATCAAGATTCATGGCTTCGTAACAGCCAATTTTCCTCATCAGCTGCGCCTCGCGTTCTAAAGTTAAGCGCGTTAGAAAGGTGACGAGAACGAGTTTTTTTCCCCCTGCTGGGAAACCAATGGCCGATCGAGGTGCAATCCCCATCACACGAGGATCGGTAAAGCCTTCAGTTCGAGGCGCTACAAAAATTTTTCCGTTTCTCAATAGTCTAGGACCGCTGGTGATGGAGAACCAGTGCTGATGCCATTCTGGAGTACCATCAATTCGTGTTGTCAGCATTTCTGGTATATTGCCAGCGCGGAGGCCTAGGGTTGTGCCATAGTTTTCTTGAGGAATATATTGAATAAATTGTCCGGCTGAGACTAAGTTTCCCAGCACTTGTTTTTGAGCATTTTTGCCAAAGAATGTGCCGCTGGCAACTATAGCAGCATGATACCGCGCAACCATCCTGCGAAAAGATTCATCGCCGTTAGCTCTTTCGGTGTTAGAAATGTTGGAATTATTAGCTAAACCAAGGACAATTAAAGTTTGAGGGTTAGTAAGGTCAATAGTGGTTTGATAGAAAGGAACTCCGGCAACTCGACGGCGCTTTACTTGTAAGGGTGGAGATGCGCTCGCTGGTGGGATTGTTAATGCTGTGGCTAAGGCAGCGCTACCTAAATATAGAAAAGACCGCCGCGACATTTTACCGAGGCTATTCGGTTGTTTTGAGCTGAGCATAAGAACCTTTGAGCAGAGTTGTGAAAAAGTAAATTATGGCGATCGCACCTTGTCTATAAAAATATTCCACCACCCGTAAATCATTAATTTTTGCGGTGTTGGAAATAATTACTCTGCTCAAAAAGCTATATCCGGAAAGTTAGGAATGGAGAACATTAAACCCCTAATCATCAGTCATCAGTTGCGAGATTGCTAAATAATTTCTATCGTTTTTGCTCCTTCAATTGCTGGAATGACACGACCAATAATGCGACTTTCCTGATAGCCTAATGCTTTTAGGGAGGCTAAACAGACGGCTGCTCGTTCAACAGGTATGGATGCAAGTAAACCACCTGCTGTTTGGGGGTCGAAGAGGATAGGAAAAATAGAGCGATCGCTCGCTTGTGATAAATTAGTAATATGTCGTGATGCCTGTAGGTTCTGCGGATATAAAGAACTAAATAGCTCTAAGTTTAAAGTCTCTATTGCACCATCTAAAACTGGTAGTGCTTCTAATTTCAACTCCACACCTACACTAGAAGCTTTAATCATTTCTACTAAGTGTCCCAGCAGACCAAAACCAGTAACATCAGTACAGGCAGATGCTTGATGTTCAAACAAACACTTAGCTGCTAGTTGATTTGACAACAACATAGACTTAACAGCGCCATCAATCCACCTACCTTTGGCTTTTAGGCGCATATCAGCAGCAAATAAAGTACCTGTACCCAAGGCTTTAGTTAAAATTAGTAATTGCCCTGGTTGCATACCGCTTTTTTTTAGTAATTGGTGCGGATAAGCTAATCCGTTGCACGATAGCCCAAATACAAGTTCAGTACCTTCAGTTGTATGTCCACCTACAAGAGGAGATTGCGATTGGCTAAGTATCTTCATTGCACCGGATAGCAATTGATATAAGGTTTCTTCCTGCTTTTCTTCTAATCCATAGGGTATTGTGGCAATTGCTAGGACGCTTTGAGGTTTTGCTCCCATAGCAAAAATGTCGCTTAAGCAGTGATTGGTAGTAATTTGACCAAAGATAAAAGGATCGTTGATTAAGGCGCGAAAATAGTCAATAGTATGCACCATCAAACACCCATCTGGAACTTTAACAACAGCGGCATCATCTGGGGTGTTAAGTCCAATAACTATATCGTTAGTAACAGTTAATAAAGATTGGTCTTTATTAAGTCGTTGCAACGCTTTTTCTAAAATAGTACTACCAACTTTAGAACCACATCCCGCACAATGCATCGCGGGAGTTGGGATTATAGCTTGCGATTCTGGAGTAGAGTTTATTCCAAGGCTTAGTAAACCAACGTTAAATTTAACTATGCGATCGCTAGCATCTGACATATCTGGCAAGTTACTGAACTTTGCCATAAATTGACGGTCAATATAATCTTTTAAACGCCATAATAAAGGAGATTGCCAGCCGAAAGCGCCCCAGGAGGCGATCGCGCTTCCGTCTCCAGTTCCAATTAAACTTAAATATTCTTTCTGAGGCCTCCAAGACTTAAGAGGTTTTTCTAGTAACTGACGCCGCAAATTATTAAACAATGGCTTCCCCGCACGCACAGCAAAGACGCCAGCTTTGGGACGCGGATGATTAACAATTGTAGCTATATCACCGGCAGCAAATACTTGGGGATGAGATAGCGATCGCAAATAGTCATCTACTTGGATAAAACCTTGTGAATCAGTAGCAAATACTGCTGATTCTATCCAATTAGGTGCTGAGGCTTGAGTTACCCAAAAAAGCTTATCGTAATCAAGTGTAAACCCCGAATTGCATTTAATATTTTGCGGTTGAACTTCACTTACAATTTCGTTTAAATGTAAATTAACGCCCTGTTCTATTAAAGATTGCTGAACCAGACGACGTACCCAGCGATTGTACTTGGGCATTAATTCATTACTACTATGGATTAAATCAATTTGAAGATTATCTATAGGTTGTTGAGAAACTTCAAAAAAAGGTTTGAGACGAGACTGCATTGCCAGTGCTAATTCAACGCCACCAGCACCGCCACCGACAATTGCAATTCGTATTGGTTTATTAGGAGTTTCGGCAACGCTTTTAAGCAGTTGGTTCCAGCTATCTAAAAATTTGGGTACTGGCTTGGCAGGAATAGCGTATTCTGCTGCGCCTGTTACAGATAATATGGCTGGAGTGCTGCCAATATTAATTGATAACAAGTCAAAAGCAACATCGGGGCGATTAGCACAAATGACTTTATTATTTTCTAGGTCTAAACCAATTACTTTATCAATCAACAATTGGGCTTGGGCAAATTGGGCTAGGGGTCGCAAGTCAATATGACTTTCGTCGTAATTATAAAAGCCTGCAACCATACCAGGGAGCATACCTGAGTAGGGGGTGTGGGATGTTTCTGTTATCAGGGTTAGGCGAACGCCTGGTAGCGGGTTCATGCCAAACATTTTTAGGACAATGGCATGGCTGTGTCCGCCACCGATTAGGACTAGATCTTTAATAATTGGCTGTGAGACTTGCTGCATTGCTAGGTATGCTATTTGCAAGAAAATAAGAGTTGTTGGGGAAGCGATCGCGCTGCCTTTTTCAGGCTACACTACGCTGTTAGATTTAATATCTAAGCACTTAACCCATGATCGATCTCTACACCTTCACCACCCCGAACGGTCGCAAGGCTTCCATAATGTTGGAAGAAGTTGCGCTACCCTACAACATCCATAAGATTGACATTACAAAAAACGAACAATTTAACCCAGAGTTCGTAGCAATTAACCCCAATAGCAAGATTCCGGCTATTGTTGACCAAGATACGGGTATAACTGTTTTTGAGTCTGGTGCTATCCTCATCTATCTAGCTGAGAAAACGGGAAAATTGCTACCAAGTGATCCAAAGAGTCGTTCTGAAGTAATAGAGTGGCTAATGTTTCAGATGGCAAGCGTAGGGCCAATGTTTGGCCAACTTAACCATTTTAGAAGGTTTGCACCCGAAAAGATTTCTTATGCCATCGAACGCTATGAGAAAGAAACTTTACGCTTGTACGGCGTATTAGATAAGCAGTTAGCAGATAAGGAATTTATCTGTAGTGATTACTCGATTGCCGATATTGCAACATATCCTTGGGTTGCCATTTATGAATTTCAAGGATTAACCTTGGATAATCACCCCAATCTCAAGCGGTGGGTTGAAACGATTCAGCAGCGTCCGGCAGTTCAACGCGGAATGGCAGTGCCATAAACAAGTGATAAGGCAAAAGAAAAAACTTTTGCCTTATCCTAAATAGGCTTTTTTAACGCGCTCGTCATTTAATAAATCCGAAGCTTTGCCTGTTAAAGTTATACTTCCAGCTTCAAGGACGTAACCTCTATCGGCAATTTGCAAAGCAAGGTTGGCATTTTGTTCAACTAAAAGGATAGTAACTCCTGTCTTCCGCAAGTTTTCAATAATCAAAAATATTTCTCGCACGATTGCGGGGGCAAGTCCTAGACTAGGCTCATCTAATAATAATAATTTAGGACGGCTCATTAGAGCGCGTGCGATCGCTAACATTTGTTGTTCGCCGCCGCTGAGAGTTCCTGCTAGTTGGTTACGCCTTTCTGCTAATCGCGGGAATATTTCAAATTGGCGGTCAATATCTACTTTTACCTCTGTTCGATCGGAACGAATGTAAGCACCTAATTCTAAATTATCAAAAACAGTTTGCCGTGCTAATACTCTACGTCCTTCCGGAGAGTGGGCAATGCCAAGTTGCACGATCTCATGTGTTTTACGGCGTGTAATGTTACGTCCGCTGTAAATAATTTCACCACTACGAGGAGTTATTATTTTAGATATAGCGCGTAGTGTCGTAGTTTTACCAGCACCGTTAGCGCCAATTAAGGTGACAACTTCACCAGAATTAATTACTAAATTAATATCCTTTAGCGCTTGAATACCGCCATAATTAACAAAAAGTTGGTTAATTTCTAGCAGCACCACTGCTGGTGACTGGGGTACATAATCATTAATCATTTCCTAGATAAGCTTCAATAACAGCGGGGTCGTTTCTAACAATAGAGGGTTCGCCCAAGGCAATCAATTTGCCAAAATTTAAAACTGCGATGCGATCGCACAAACCCATCACTAATGGTACGTGATGTTCAATTAAGATTATAGTTAAATTGAAATGTTTGCGAACTTCTCGAATAAATTCGCTAAGTTGATGCTTTTCACTAGGGTTCATACCTGCGGCTGGTTCATCTAATAGTAAAATTTGGGGTTCAAGAGCAAGGGCGCGAGCAATTTCTAAACGACGTTGATCGCCGTAAGGGAAATTTGTAGCTTTTTCGTAGGCGCGATCGCTCAATCCTACCAAATCTAGCAACTGCATAGCCTTTCTTTCAGTTTGGATTTCCTCCCTAGAAGCTGATGGCAAACCGAGAACGCCTGTCATAAAGTTAGCTTTGATATGGATGTGACGGGCGATGGTGACATTTTCTAGCGCAGTGCGATCGCCAAACAATCGAATATTTTGAAAAGTGCGGGCAATGCCTTTACTAGCAATAACATGGGGTCTTAATCTAGAAATATCTTCGCCTCCATAGATCAATTGCCCCCCAGAAGGCTGAATCATCCCCGTAATAAGATTAAACAGAGTTGTTTTACCAGCACCATTGGGGCCAATTAGTCCAAAAATTTCGTTTCTATTAACGGTGAAAGACACATCATTTACAGCAATCAAGCCGCCAAAACGACGACTTAGTGCTTTCGCTTCTAAAATAGAACTGCTGTTAGATGGCGGGATGTTAGGGTGTAGTTCAAGGTGGTTCATCTGCACATATTAACTTCTATGTGGCGAATTTCATTTCCCAGAGGATCTTTAGCCTGGGAAGGATTTACAATAGCCACATCTCTTGATTCTTCCTTTATTATCAGCTAATGCAGCGCTGCCTTATATAGTACGGGACTAAAAATGTAATGGCAGAAAATCTGAATCAGCCGGGAGATTACGACGCAGTTAAAGGCGGTAAAAACCCACTGCCTGCCGCTGAGTGGTGCAGTATTAGGCCGTTTGCTAGGAGTCAAGCACCGCTTAGGCAGGTAAGTTGTCGAGGTAAGACTCGCTGCTTTAAAAGATGTTCTTAACTACAGACAAGGCGTTAAAGCGAGATCCATATATAATTTGGAACGGCAGGAACCAGAAACGCATGAAGCAATAGGCGAATTCAATCTCTATTTATTTTTTAGATGCGTCCACACCCTAAGAGGCCATAACACAAGCGTGAGTTCAATTGCAATCAGTCCCAATGCGCGGACGCTAGCCAGTACAAGCTATGACAATACTATCAAGCTGTGGTAGCACTAAGTACACGGAAGCAAGTTCGTACCTTCACAGGTTCTACCAACTGGGTTACTTGCATCGCTTTCAGGCTAGATGGGCAAGCTTTAGTTAGTAGCAGTTGGGAGGAAATAAAAATATTTAATACACCATTTTTTCCTTACGATCGCACAAATATGATTTTAAAATTACTAGCTATTCCATAAATTGATTAACTAGCGATCGCACTCTTCTATCCCCTGAAATAAAACACGCATGATGACATCAATCAAAACTAAGTTTCAAAAATTACGTTTGGCATCAATTATCTTTTTTATTATAAGCTGTCTAGCTATTAACCCAGCGATCGCATCCCCCACAAACCCCGCTGCATCAACTATCTATCAACAGCGCACTGTCCACAGCCCAGATGGTACGGGGAAATTCTACATGAGTCGAGAAATCGCTAAAGTCATGGGCCATCAGGGAGCCATGTGGCTGGAGAGACCTAGTAGAGAAAATGAAGAAAAGCCTAATTTAATAGTGGATGCGCTGGATTTAAAACCAACCGATGTTGTTGCTGATATTGGTGCAGGTACAGGTTATTTAAGCTTTCGCCTTGCGCCTCGCGTTCCAGAAGGCAAAGTTTTATCAGTTGATATTCAACCTGAGATGCTAGATATCATTAATTTTCTAAAGCAAGAAAACCAAATTAACAATGTTGAGCCAATTTTAGGGAGAGAGAACAGCCCTAATTTACCCCCTGAAAGTGTTGACTTGGCAATAATGGTGGATGCTTACCATGAGTTTTCTTATCCTAGAGAGATGATGCTGGGGATTGTCAAAGCGCTTAAACCAAATGGACGAGTTGTTCTAGTTGAATATCGAGGTGAGAATCCCTTTGTACTCATCAAAGGCTTGCACAAAATGACCCAAAAACAAGTGCGTAAAGAAATGTCTGCGGTAGATCTACAATGGTTGGAAACCAAGAGTATTTTACCTCAGCAACATATTATGGTGTTTGAGAAACAAAATAACTCGCGTTAGCTTTGAGCTTTGCCGCTCTTTTTTCTGTTAAATATATCTGGTGTAACCAAACCTTGGGGGAAAAATATTGTTCCTATAACAATTAGCAATCCGAAGATAATTAAGCGCCCATCTCGCAAAAATTGAGTTAACCAAATTGGTAAACCATTAGTATCTGCGATCGCTCTTAGAACTTCTGGCAAAGCTGTAAATACCATCCCACCAAAAACTGGCCCCACAAAAGTTCTTGTTCCCCCAATTAAAACAGAAGTTAAATAAATAATACCCGCATCAAAGGTGCCTTGGCGGGGATTCCAAGTATTGAGAAAGTGGGCGCTTACTGCACCAACAACTCCCGCCAATATAGCCCCAAGCGTAAATGCCAAAACTTTGTAATAAGTCGGGCTAATTCCCATCGCGCCAGCAGCTAATTCATCTTCCCGAATTGCTATAAATGCCCTTCCCACCCGAATGCGTTCGAGTCGATAAAGTAATATCATACTAATAATTAGTAAAGGCAGCGCTATCCACAAATAATCTATTTGTTTTGTGAAAGGTTGGGGAATGCCAAAAATGCCAACTGCTCCGCCAGTAATATCAAGATTCTGGGACAATACCCGGAGAACTTCCACAAAAGCAATGGTAGCGATCGCCAAATAAATTCCTCTCAATCTTAGAGCCGGAATTCCTACAATAATTCCTAATACCCCACATACTAAACCTGCTATTAACATCTCCAATAGCAGTATAGGGATGGGGAATGGAGTACCAGATGATTTAAATATGGAAGTAGATAGAATCGCTGCAATATATCCACCCAAAGCATAAAACCCAGGGCTAGCTAAAGACAACTGTCCAGCCATGAGGGGCAAATAAAGAGAGAGTCCCAGTAGCGCCCCTAACACCATATTGACAATTAGAGGCCCGTAAATGTCTAAAAATTCACCCATTAGCTTATATTACCCGATAATACGGCTATAGAATATATTAAATGTTTTATTTACCTCTTTAGGTAATATTCGCACAAGTTAGTATATGCCACTTAGAAAAACACTTAATAAACTTTCATAAGATTGCTTTTAGCACTAATAAAAAATTTTATATTAATAACTAAAATGCTTTTAAATTTGCTAAAAAGGCAAATAAATTCCCTATTAATACTAAAATATCTAACTTAATATGCCATTTGATTTAACTGTTATTGATAGGTAAAAATTAGTGTATATCCGCATTTTTTTTGTTTATTCGCCTAACACAACTTGGTTGCGTCCCCTGCGTTTAGCTTCATACAAAGCTTTGTCAGCAGCTTCATTAAGTAAAGTAGAATCTACTTCCGTCGGATAAGCAGCGATACCGCAGCTAAAAGTCACAGAAAACTCAGCGCCCTCAGATTGCTGCCTGACGTGGGCAAAGCCCTCGCGCAGTTCATCGAGTACTTTAACAGCCGTTGGCCCATCTGTATCGGGTAAAATAATAGCAAATTCTTCCCCGCCATAACGCCCAATAACATCAGTTTTACGGAGACGCTGTTGCAAAATACGGGACAAACTTTTCAGCACGCGATCGCCAGTCAAGTGGCCGTATGTATCGTTAACTGCCTTAAAATCATCAATGTCAATCATGGCAAAAGCTACATGATTATTTTGTCGCTCAGCCCGTTTTATCTCGATAGCTAACTGTTCTTTAATCGTCGTATGGTTAAGCAACCCCGTCAAACTATCGCGAACTAGGAGCGATCGCAACAACCGCGATCGCTGCACTCTAGGCATCACCGAAGCAATTAAATGTCTGGGCTGAATAGGCTTATTAATAAAATCATCCCCACCCAACTGAATCGCTGCTAGCTGTTTATTAACATCAGTTTCTGTCGATAGAAAAACAATCGGAATGCCCACATAAGTCGGTTGCTGGCGAATTACGGCAGCTAGTTCCAAGCCATCGCAACCCGGCATATACATATCCATCAAAATTAGATCCGGCCTGAACTCAATCAACGGTGACATAATTTGCAGCGGATCTGTAACTACAAAAGTAGTCATTCCTGCCTGCTTTAAAGTCACGGCATAGTAAGCCGCTAAACAAGCATCATCATCAACAATTAAAATGCGATATGGTTCTGGTGCTTCCGTCGCCGTCAGGGTATCTAAAGCATCAATCAACTCCCCAATATTGATAGGTTTAGGAAAATAAGCTTTCCCCCCTGCCCGCACAGCCTGCAAACGAGCCATCAGATCGTTCCTAGCCGACATGAACACAACGGGAATAGGTTGTTCGCGTCCTTTCTGAATCGTGGCAATTGTTTTCGGGCCTGCCAAACTATCTTCAGGAAAGACCACATCCATGATTACTGCTGCTGGGAGGGTTTGGGCGATCGCCGCTTCAACTTTGGCAAAGTCGTCATAGGTGTGAACTGTATAGCCGAAACAACTGATTTGCAGGGCTAAATCTTGCAACAAATCCGGGTCATCTTCAACCAGCAAAACTAGACGGCTGTTTGAGGATTCCGATGGTGCGATCGCCATCGGAAAATTAATATTCATTTCCTCCAAATGGGGCGGAGGAGCGATCGCAGCCTGTTTCAATACCGTTAACAAAACATTTATCTGGCCTTCCTGTTCTGCGGTTAGCGACTCGCCGCTTTCCATGACAGCTTTAACAAACAGTTCCAGCGTCCGTGCGGTATTGCCAAGCGAAACAAAACCAAACGTTGCACTAGAACCACCCAAACGGTGTGTAAGATTATGCAGATCTACTAGAGGTTGATTATCTGCTGGATTTTCTAGAACCTGTCTCCAAGTTTTTTCAACTTGTGCAATTCGCTCCGGTAGTTGCTGTGTATAAGCAAGCCGTAAAGCGAGTAACTGTTCTTGTGCATCTTTAAGGGCATCAAGCATGGTATTGCAACCATATGCGGTTGAGATTTGCTGAGAGAGTCATAGGATCAAATGGCTTTGCAATCACATCCCAAACACCCAGTTGTTTATAATAAGCTACTTCATGAGTTTGGACTTTTGCTGTCAAAAAAATCACAGGAGTGGTTAAAGTTTGCGGTAGTTCGCGCAAAGCTTTGAGCGTAGCCATCCCATCCATACCCGGCATCATTACGTCCAGTAAGATGAGATCGGGGGCAAAAATTGGTGCTGCTTGAATTGCTTCCTTGCCCGAACTACAAATTTCAACTGTGAAACCGCCAACAACCTTTAAGCCCAAGCGGGCGACGGTCTGGATGTCAGGGTCATCTTCCACAAGAAGGATACGAGTTAAAGGTGGTATGCTCAAGGCTGTTTCTCTTAGGCGTGTTACGAAGAGCGTTTGATTTAGGGACAAGCAAGTTGGGGGCAGCAACCCTCTCCCCATTAATGCTTATAATAATTGCTGATTATTAATCAAGCCACCATGCCCAATCAAGGATTTGATAGTATCTAGCAGCTGCTGATTGGAAGTGCGAGATTTTACTAGAGCAGCTGCCACTTGCTGCACTGCTTCCATACCAACTTCCTTGGCTGAGAACACTACAGCCGGGATTGGCGGACGAGACGGGTTATTGAGATAAGGTAGTAATTCTAGACCCGATCCATCTGGTAAACTGACGTCAAGCATAACGAGGTCAAAGGTTTTGGTTTTGAGCTTTTGTTTAGCCTGCTGAAGATTCTTGGCCGAATCAATTTCAACTAAATTGTGCAAAATGGTTGCGACGACTTGAGTTAAATCGGGATCGTCTTCAACATAGAGGACATGGGGTTTGAGAGTATTTTCTTGTGCAACTGCTTGTCTTACTGCTGACATCAATCGACCTTGATCGATCGGTTTATCCAGCCAATCAAGCACGGCAAAGCCACCGCCGCTGAGTTCTTCGCGTCCTTGCAAAGCTTTAGCAGAAACAACAATAATGGGCAGGCGCTGGGTAGTTTCATCCTCCCTGAGTTCGCGGATCAAAGAAATGCCATCTTTATCGGGGAGAGCCAAATCTAAAGTCATCGCCGCATAACGATGTTGTGCGAGTAACTTTTTAGCTTCCGCTGCATCATAGGCAATGTCTGTAAGTACACCATGTTGCTGTAGCATCATGCTCAACAGCGTGGCAATATCGCGGTCATCTTCACATACTAGAATGCGTGGCAGTAGGGGGGATGTGTCGCTAGTATCTGAGTGTGAGAGTTCGTACCATTCTGGTAGCTCGAAGTAGAAGCTAGTACCAACATTGATTTCGGTTTCAAAACCCATCTGACCGCCAAGTTTTTGAATTATGGCTTTAGAGATGCTTAAACCCAAGCCAGTACCGCCCTTCTGGCGGGTAGCTGAGGAATCTGCCTGGGCAAATTTCTGAAAAATGCGGGGACGAAATTCTTCTGGTATCCCAGAACCGCGATCGCTGACTGTAACCCGGATAGCCTGAGCAAGGCGAGAAACCGAGACAACTACAGTGCCATTGTGTGGAGAAAATTTTGCGGCGTTGGAGAGTAGGTTAGTCAATACTTGTATCAAGCGATCGCGGTCAACATTTACCTTCACATCTGGCAAAGCGCCGTCTACAACCAACTGTACCCCCAATTGTTCGGCATAGACCCGGTTTGCTTCTATAGCCTGCTGTACTAGCGGCATCAGTTCAAGCGGCTTCATGTTGAAGTCCATCTTCCCAGATTCGATCTTTTCAATGTCTAAAATGTCGTTTATCAACAAAATCAGACGTTCGCTATTTTTGTAAGCAATATCTACCAGCGCTTTTGCATCCCCAGGAATTTCACCCGCGATACCACCCAGAATCAGGCTCAGAGACCCGCGTACCGAAGTTAGCGGCGTTCTTAATTCATGACTAACAATTGACACAAATTCATTTTTCAGGCGCTCAACTTTCTTACGCTCAGTAATGTCGCGTACAATAGCCAGCACCTCATCAGCACCATTGGCAACAACCCGCGCCTCGCAATCGCGAGCCGCAGGGTCTAATACTTGATATTCAAAAACTTGTGTCTCGCCAGTTATAATTGCCTGACCCACATAATGCATTGTCTGTTGTGCTACCTGGCTTGGTAACATCTGATGGACAGTTCTACCAATGACGGCATCAGCACTGAGGGCTTGATTATCGTTTTTAGCCGCTCTGTAGTCCAGATAAGTTCCATCCCAACGGATGCGGTACATCGAATCTGGAATAGCGTCGAGCAGTGCCCTATTTTTCTCCTCGCTTTGGCGTAGTATTTCACTTTGGCGTAGCGCTTCTTCGGCTTGCTTGCGTTGGGTGATGTCCTTCATAAAACAGTGATGGCCGATAAATCGCTGTTCCTTGTCGTAAACAGAGATCATCACCACCTGCTGGTGAAATATCGATCCGTCTTTACGAACCCCTCTTGCCTGAGTTTCCACCTTGCCATCGATTAACATTTTTTGATAGGCAGCTATTAAATTTTCTAGATCTTCAGGATGTACCGTAGGCGTCCATTGCATACCCACCATTTCTTCAGGCTCATAACCAACGGCACGGGCATAGGCTTTGTTTACAGCAATATAGCGTCCGCTTGTATCAAGCCGCGAAATTCCCTCTACGGCATTTTCTAGAGCAGCTCCTAAATTGCGTAAATTTTCCTCTGCCTGCTTGCGTTCGGTGATGTCAAAAATAGCCCCATCGAGGCGAATTAATGCTCCGCCTTCATCAAGGATGCCCTGGCCTTTGTTATAAACCCATCTCACAGCCCCATCAGCTCTAATTATCCGGTACTCAATGATGTAAGGCTGTCGGGCTTCTACCCCTTCAAGTACAACCCTCTCCACCATTGTTGCGTCTTCGGGATGAACAATACTGGCAAAGGTTCGTACCAAATTTTGAATAAAGTCAGAAGCAGGATAGCCAGAAATTTCTGCGATCGCCTCACTGATGAACTCCATCGTCCATTCCCTGTCACAGGCACAACTATAAACAGCACCGGGGATGTTAGCGACTAGAGTGCGGAATTTTGCTTCGCTGCTGGCGAGTGCGGTTTCCGCAAGCAAGCGATCGCTTGCTTCCATTGCCAAAGCAGCCATATACGCCAAATAATTTGCAAAGTTTTCCTCCTCTACCCCCCACTGCCTTTGCGTACCGATGTGTTCCAGACAAAGTACCCCTACTGTCCGCCCACCGAGCCGAATCGGGACATCCAACATTGAGGTAACGCCCAAAACACTCAAATAAGACGCCGAAAACTCCTTCGTCCGGGAATCGGTGTGGGCATCGTGAGCAGCAATTACGCGCTCTGCCTCCAGTGCTTGGAAATAGCTCGGATAATCAACACCCTCAAGCTCTATACCAAAGCTGTGTTCGTGATTAATCAGTTCGTACAAGTCAACGCATTTAATCTTTGTGGGGATACCGCCCTGCGATCGCCCGTTATACAACCACACGCTCGCTCGTGCGACGCCCAGAGTACTAACTGCTGTTTCGGTAATTTCCCGCCATGCCGCATTTAGATCGCCCGCGTAAAGTGGCTGACACCTAGCCAGATCCATCAGTGCTGTCTGCTGTCTGCGAAGCCGCGTTTCATTTTCCTGGCGTGCTGCTTCCGTCTGCTTGCGCTCGTTGATGTCGTGGAAATAAACCGACAGACCATCTGCATAGGGATAAGCTCGCACCTGAAACCAAGTATTCAACGGTGGATACAACTCTTCAAACTGAATAGTGGCTTGATCGGCTACAGCTTGGTGATAGTGCAAGGAGAAGATTGAGCCAACAGTTTCTGGAAACTCATCCCATATAGACTTTCCTATTAACTGCTCTTTAGTTTTGGAAAAAAGCTGTTCTGCTCGCGAGTTCACATAGGTGAACCGCCACTCTTGATCTAGGGAAAAGAAAGCATCCGTGATGCTTTCTAATATATTGTTAACCGTCTTGTGGGATTTTTGTAAATCTGCTTCGACCTGCTTGCGATCGCTTATATCTCGAAAGTACCAAATTCTGCCATAGTCTTCCCCTTGTGGCGAAAGTACAGCCGCTGAGTAACGGTCAAAAACGCTCCCATCTTTTAAATAAATTTCATCGCGGCTAGATTCACTGGGATGAGTATACAAATACTCCACCTTGCTAATAAACTCTTCTGGATCTTCAAGGCTTGACAGCACATAATTCACCATTATTCTGTCATCCCCAGAGCTTATAAGATCGTCTGGTATTTGCCACATTTCTTGAAAGCGGTGATTGTACGAGGTAATATTTCGCTTCTCGTCAATCACCAAAATTCCATCGATTGCTGCCTCCTGTTGCGCCTTCAAGATAGAGTTGCTGCGTCGCAGTGCTTGCTCAGATTGCTTGCGCTCGGTAATGTCTGTCGAAATGCCGCACACTGCATAAGAACAACCAGCAGAGTCGCGTAAGGGAAACTTTACAGAAAGGTAAGTGTGTAGAACATCTTCTACAGGAGCCACCTCCTCCCACTCTAAAGCAGATCCAGATCTTAGTACCTGTTGGTCGTTGGCATGAAAAGCGTCAGCTAACTCATGCGGAAAGATTTCGTGGTTGGTCTTCCCTATAATCTGGTCTCGATCGAGGTGAAACAACTTTTTAAACAGGCTGTTAACTAACAAAAATCGCCCTTGCTGGTCTTTGACGTAGATAACTGCTGTGGAGTTATCTAAAATTGCCTGCAATCGCGCCTCGCTGTCGCGCAAAGCCGACTCAGCGGCTTTACGCTCAGCCAGTTCAGATTGCAACTTCTCAAATAGAGCAGCTTGCTGAATCGCGATCGCCATCTGCACGCTTAACGTTCTTAGCAGCTCGACTTCCTCAAGCTCCCAGTGCCTTGAAGACTGACAGTGATGGGCAATAAGCAGCCCCCACAACTCTTCTCCTTGCATAATAGGCACGACCAAATTGGCTCGCACGCCAAAACGCTCTAGGGATTCAACATGGCATGGAGCGAGTTCAGCATTGTATATATCGTCAATTGCTCTAATACGACCGTTTTGGTAAGCAGAAACGTATCTTTTACCAAAGCATGGGTCTTTAATATTGCTCCCCAGAACAGATTGATATTCGTGAGCCACTGACTCGACAACTACAGTGCCGCTCCAATCAGGCTCAAAGCGGTATAAGAGCGCCCTATCCGTCTTAAGAAACTGCCGCACTTCGGCAACGGCAGTGTTGAGAACCTCATCTAGGTTCAGCGACTGGCGGATGCGCTGGCCAATTGCTCCTAAAAGCTGTTGCCGTTGCAACATTTGTTGCAATACTTGTTCGGCATGCTTGCGTCCGGTAATGTCAGTGTGGATACCAATTAGTCCGACAAGATTGTTATTATCGTCTGCGATCGCATCAGCCCGTAGCAAAATATTTAGCACGCGACCGCTGCGAGTACGCATCTCGACTTCACCGCTCCAGCAGGAGGTGCTATTTGTAATAGCACTCACTACTTCACTAGCAACATTCGGATCGCAGTAGCGTGCGGATGGCCCGCCAGCCGCATTCAGTTCGTCTGTTGTATAGTCAAATAATTCAATAAATGCCTGATTGTGATAAATAGAACGCCCTTTAGCGTTAGTAATAATGATGGCGTCACTGGCACTTTCAACTGCTTTGCTAATGCGAAGTAGTTTTTCGTCAGCTTCCATACGGTAGGTAATGTCGGTCTGCACCCCAACAAAGTTAGTCACTTTCCCTTCAGCATTGCGTACCGGAGCCATTCGCAGCTCGTTCCAGAATAGAGTGCCATCTTTGCGGTAATTACGCAAAACGATACTGCACTCTTTTTGCTCTTGAATCGCAGCTCGTAACTCAGCGCGTCCGGGTTGATCGGTGTCACTTCCCTGCAAGAAGCGGCAGTTACGGCCTACTACTTCAGCACTGCTGTAGCCTGTCATCTGCTCGAAACGAGGGTTGATATAAATAATTGGGTTGTCTGGCTGCGTTGCATCGCTAATCGCGATGCCGTCAGTACTAGCAGCGATCGCTCTTTCCAACAGACGTAGGTTTTCCTCAGTCTCGTTGTAGTGAGTTAGGTTATGTGTAATTGAAAAGCCCCGTACTAAGCCGTTTTCGTCCTGCAAACCTGCGATCGCGCCCTTAGAACAATATCGCGATCCAGCTTTATTCTCTGCGATCGCCTCTCTCGACACAATTGTGCCCCCAATTTCCCCCTGTCTGCTGTACCAAGGAGAAATTTCCCACTTCACCAAGTCTATGCTGCCATCAGCTTGTAGCAACGATTGTTCGTACTTTTCAATCGCTCCGCCTAAGACTCTTTGGTGGATTGCCTGCCAACCTTCAGTAATTTCATGCTCTAGCTGATAGTAATAGCAACCAATAATATTTTGTTCGCCAAGGCCACAAGCATTTAACCACCGACGGCTCGCTACTAGATAACGCATATCGCGGTCAAACATGGCCACAGCAGCGGGTGCATATTCTACAAACTGTTGAAGCAGATATTGATTATCTAGGCAATCCATAGCTAGGAGTACGTCTCATATTAAATCCATCCCATTCTTATAATTCCCACCAACAGCTAGAAACTATCATTTACCGAAGCGATAAACTACAGTCGAAGCTAGTATAAGGGATTCCTAACCAAATTTATTTTGGTATAAAGAGGTTTATCAGGTTTAATTATTTTTTTATTTATGTATTATGATTAATTGTTTTCGGCAGAAAGCGGTAGTAGGGCATTCGGCGATCGCTCCATCTTACACCTATTAATTCCTGCTTATAGGATAACAAGTAAATTGTTATTTACCTCAATAAAAAGTTTAATAAGTAAGTAGCTTACCAAAGCTAAACGTAAAAAGCTTGTTATATCCGTATTAATGCTGAAAAACTTAAATTTAACAAAGCACCCTAGCCATTTGGTCCCAATTTTTTTACTTTTCCAGGAAACACAGTCGCTAATAAAAAAATTAGTTCCCAGTCTTTAATCCTCAGTTAGATAAATTTAAGGAGCAATTACACCTTCTGGATAAAGCGACGACCCAGCAATCCTTGCGGTCTAGCCAACAGCATTACGAATAAAATGCCAAAAGCTACAGCATCCTTATAAGCAGACAAATCTGAAGGAACAAATGCCTCCACCAGCCCAATAACCAAACCGCCTAAGACAGCGCCGGGAATGCTGCCTAAACCACCCAATACAATTACAGCCAAACCTTTCAGGCCATAGTTAAGGCCAAAGTAAGGATTAGCAATGCTTACGCTAGAACCTAATAAAGTGCCCGCCAACCCAGCCAGAAAACTGCTGACGAAAAACGTCAGGACAATAAATCCATCTGTGTTAATTCCTAACAAACTAGCAGTAGTAGGATCTTCAGCTACAGCACGCATTGCTTTACCATATTTAGTCTGGTTAATCAGGTAAGTTAGTATGACCAGGATAAATACGCAAACACCAAAAATTACCACTTGAACGCTGCGGATAGGAATTGGGTTTTCTAGAGTGCCAAAGTTAATCGAAGCTGGCAAATTACCATAAGTATTTGCGGGAAAACTGTAACTTTCTGCACCTACCAAATACTGAATAAGATTAACAATAACTAAAGCCACGCCTAGACTGGAAACTACCGTCAACAAAGAATCTGCGCCTCTATACCGCAGAGGTTTGAAAGCAAGGCGCTCAACAGCAACTCCAACTAAACCAGCAAGCGTACTGCCTAAAATTAAAGCCAGTGCGAATGGAAGTTGTATGGGTATTGATGCATTAGCAAGCAACCCATTAAAACCGAATTTACCCCCCATGAGTGCATAGGTAAAGTAAGCACCAAGGGTAAACAGCGCTCCATGTGCAAAGTTAATAATGCCTAAAATAGAAAATATGAGGGTATAGCCCAAGGCAAAAATAGCATAAACGCTGCCTATCGACAAACCATTAAGAAATTGTTGTAAAAAAATACTTGCGTTCATACTTTATTTATTAAAAAATTTTGCAAACCAAATGCTAGCCTTTTTCCCTGGGAAAAAGGTTGGGTATGGGGGTTTATTAATTCTCACATTTAGCAACACTTATTTTTGAGTTGCCAGCCATCCTAAATGCACATCTACTTCAAAAAAGTAAATTTACCGTTACTACCATCAGCATCTACTTTCAACTGGGCAACATAAAAGTCTTGTTGAACTACATCGCCCGTTGGTGTGAATGCAATCGCTCCCAAAGGTGTATCGTACTTTCCAGTTAGCAACTGCTTGTTTAGCTCTGTACGCATTTGAGCCAAAGGCATTCCGTTGACTTTTGTTTTCTTATTCAACTCCTTTAAAGCTTCAGCATACACCTGAACCGCAGTAAAAGCTTGAGCGCTAAACTGTGGCGGCTCTGTCTTATATTGATTTAAATAAGCAGTACGAAAGGCAGTATTAATTTGAGTGGGGTGTTCGGGATTATAAGCCTGAGCAACTAAAACCCCATCGCAAAGAGCTTTACACACCTTGAAGATGTTGGAAGTGTTAAAGCCATTTCCTCCAATAATTAAACCTTTATAACCGAGTTCCCGCAATTGCCTTACTAAATTTCCTCCATCTGCCGCCAGTCCAGAAATAATTATCAAATCTGGTTTGAGGTTAATAGCGTTAGTCGCTTGAGATTGGAAGTCTGTATCAGTAGTTTGAAATTTCTGTACCGTTACAATATCAAGCTTTTGATCTTTCAGAGTTTGCTGAAATATCTCTGTTTCCGATCTATTAAAAGCATCATTTTGAGCGTAGAATACTGCAACTTTTTTAATATTTGGATTAATCTTAAGCGCAGCTTTAACTGAATTAGGAGCAACAATAGAAACTGGTGCTGAAACCCGGGCAACGTAATCGCCAATTTCCGGTATGCCTTTTGCAGTATTAGATGCTCCAATTACGGGAACTTTAGCACTTTCTGCAATCGGGTCGGCACTAAAAGCTTGTTGCGATAACGTTGGTCCAACAATACCTACTACTTTATCCTTATTGATAAGAGTTTGAAAAGCATTAATTGCCCCTTGTTCCTCGCCGCTAGTGTCTTGAACAACTAATTTAATGGGCGTACCATCAATGCCGCCTTTATCATTTAAATACTTTTCAGCTATTTTGGCGCCATTAAGACCCTCTTGGCCAAGCAGAGCAACGTTGCTGGTTAGAGCTAAGGCAATGCCAATCGGAATGGTGGTAGATGAACTTGCTGCGGATGGACTATTTGTAGGATTTGTAGAGGTGTTAGTCTGAGCGCAGGCTGCTAGGAGAAGAGACAAAATAATAAAAAATGCAGAACTAACAGTACAGTTTCTTTTCATAGCTAGGATGGAATGAATTAATACAATAATAATCTGAAATACTTTTTACAAAAAGTTTTCCAGACCCACCGAAAAGTTGGAGATAAATTAATAGTCTCACGGAAGCGATCGCGCTGTTGCATTTAAGCGGCAATTTTTCCTACATACGAACAAGATTTAAATATTCGTAGCACGCTGCGTACAACAGGAAACTTGGCCGCGATCGCCAACTAAAACGGCGCTGGGTTTCCCAACCTCGACGCCCTATCGCATATCTATACGTGGCTTAAAGGTTTCAATCTGACGCAGCTTCTCGTATAGTTCCCGTTCTTGGAGGCTAATATCTTTAGGGACAGCAATCTGAATTTCGACTAACTGATCTCCCCGCCTGCCGTTGTCGATAGGGTAGCCTTTATTCGCAAGGCGCAATCTCTTGCCATGCCCGACGCCACTAGGAAGCATCATTTTTACGAGTCCATCTAAAGTAGGCACTTCCACCTGTCCGCCTAGAACAGCCTCGCTAGGCGTAACAGGCACTTGGCAGTAAATATCTACACCTTCTAACTTAAAAAAAGGATGGGGATCTACTGTAATTTTCAAGTAGAGATCTCCACCGTCAATACCCTGCTTCTTCAACCGCAGCCGCTGTCCAGTTACCATTCCTGGGGGCATTTCCACTTCGAGCGATCGCCCATCTTCCATGCGAATCCGCTCTCGTCCTCCGGTATAAGCTTTTTCTAGCGGTAGTGTAAGTTGAGCTTCCACATTTTTGCGGCTTGATGTCATGGTGCGAGAAGTTTTCGTATACCCAGGACTCCACGCATCAGACGAAGCAACCCTAGCACGCGCTGTGCCATTTGTTTGCGACGCTGCCGCTTCGCGTCGCCCTAATAGATCGTCAACAAAGGTGCCAAACTCTGTGTACTGTTTGTAATCAATATTTTGCCCAGCCGCGTTAGGTTGGTTTTCGCCACCCCTTGAGCGATCGCCCCAACCTCTAAACCCAGACTTCCTCGGCTCTTTTTTCCCGTTAATCCCTGTCTTTTTCCAAAATCGGCTAAACTCGTCGTACTGCGATCGCCGCGCTGGATCGGAAAGCACTTCATAAGCCTCACCGATATCTTTAAACTTTTCCTCTGCTGCTTTGTCTCCCGGATTTACATCGGGATGATACTGTCTCGCCAGCCTTCGGTAAACCTTCTTAATTTCTTCACTTGTAGCATCTCTTGCCACGCCCAAAATCTGGTAGTAATCCCGAAAATTTTCCATATGCCAGTTCTAGATTTTAGATTTTAGATTTTAGATTTTAGATTTTAGCGTTCAATCCAAAATCACCGGAGGTGTAAAAACCTCCGGCATGGCATAATCCAAAATCCAAAATCTCTACAACCAATCATCATCATCATCCCAATCCTCCTCATTCGAGGTTGTTCGCGTAGTGCGTCGGGGGATATTGTCATTCTCTCTACGATACCTACTGCCCCCTAAATCCCCGCCACGACGGCGTTCATCGCGATCGCGCATCGGGCGTTCATCGCGATCGCGTATCGGGCGTTCGTCGCGTATCGGGCGTTCATCGCGATCGCGTATCGGGCGTTCGTCGCGATCGCGCATCGTATTGCCAAACAAGCTATCGCTTTCTCCTGAGAATGTGCGACGAATAGATCCAAAAAAGTCGTCATCGTCATCTATCGATTGCAGCCGCACCTCTCTGTTGAGTTCATACAGGGCATCTTGTAGATCTGATTGTGCCCGATCCATACCCCGCTCGTCGTCACGCGCGACACTATCTCGCACTTCTTGAATCAGAGCTTCAATTCTACGCCGCTGTCCGCTGGCAAACTGCATACCAAATTGCAGCGCCACTTCTTTTAGTTGCCGTTCTGCTTGAAAAGCCAGCGCTTCAGCGCGGTTGCGCTTTTCCACTCGTTCGCGCCGTTCGCGATCGCCTTCTGCAAATTGTTCTGCCTCCCGGATCATCCGGTTGACTTCCGACTCACTTAATGTAGAAGCTCCTTGCACTATAATGCTCTGCTCCCTACCCGTTGTCCTGTCTAAGGCTGTCACCTGCAAAATCCCGTTGGCATCAATATCAAAAGATACCTGAATCTGCGGCACTCCTCGCGGCGCTGGTGGTATTCCTGTCAGCTTAAAACGACCCAGCGACTTGTTATCCGCCGCCATCTGCCGTTCGCCTTGTAGTACGTGAACCTCTACCAATGTTTGATTATTTTCTGCCGTTGAGAAAATGTCCGAACGTCTTACTGGTATGGTTGTGTTGCGGGGTATAAGTTTTTTCATCACGCTGCCGATAGTTTCTAACCCCAGCGACAGGGGAGTAACATCAAGCAGCAAGACATCTTTAACTTCACCTGCTAAAATTCCCGCTTGGATAGCAGCGCCGACAGCTACCACTTCATCTGGGTTGACGTTTTCATTAGGTTCTTTGTCAATAAAGCTGCGGACTAGATCTTTGACTAAGGGAATGCGGGTAGAACCACCCACCAAAACCACTTCGTCAATCTGGCGGGGTGAAAGATTGGAATCGGCGAGGGCGCGTTTGACAGGTATACGCAATCGATTTACCAAATCGCCACACAAATCCTCAAACTGCGCCCTAGTCAGGCGAGTTTCTAGATGTACCGGGCCATCTTCTGTGGCTGTGATGAATGGTAAGTTGATATCAGTTACCATCACACCGGAAAGCTCAATTTTGGCTTTCTCGGCGGCTTCGGTCAAGCGTTGTAGGGCTTGGCGATCGCGCCTTAAATCTACACCATCGGTTTCCAAAAATTGTTCGGCTAGCCAATCAACGATTTTTTTATCAAAATCATTGCCTCCTAGCTGGGTATCGCCGCTGGTTGCTTTAACCTCAAATACCCCATCCCCCACTTCCAGGATGGACACATCAAACGTGCCGCCTCCCAAGTCAAATACTAGGATAGTTTGGCTGTCTTTGCGATCCAGCCCATAAGCTAGAGATGCAGCGGTTGGTTCATTGAGAATCCGCAATACTTCCAATCCAGCAATCCGCCCTGCATCTCGCGTCGCCTGTCTTTGAGAATCGTTGAAGTATGCAGGAACGGTAATTACCGCGCCAGTTACAGATTGTCCAAGGTAGCGCCCCGCTTCATCTGCTAATTTCCGCAGCACCATTGCTGAAACTTCTTCAGGAGCAAATTCCTTTTTGAGACGCGGACACCTGATTTTGATGCTCCCATTCTCATCGCGGCGAATCGTATAGGGAATTTGCTTCGACTCTGGATTGAGTTCGGAATATTTGCGACCGATGAAGCGCTTGATGGCATAAAAGGTATTTTGGGGGTTGAGGACTGCTTGCCGACGTGCCATCTGTCCGACAAGGCGTTCTCCGTCCTTGTTGAAAGCAACTACAGAGGGAGTAGTTCGCATACCTTCGGCATTGGCAATAACAATTGGCTTACCGCCTTCCATGACAGCAACTACTGAGTTAGTTGTACCCAGGTCAATGCCGACTACTTTGCCCATGCGATCGCGTTCTCCTTGCTTAACTTAATATATTGAGAACCTTTGTTGCATTTATTGTATCTTGCCTATGGTAAGGCACGGGGGTGAGGAATGCTCCCACCTGGCTTACTCAGATTTTGAGAGCTGAGATGGTAAAACGTCAAAGATATAGCAGACAAATTAACCTAAGACTGGCGGAATGTTACCAGCTTTGCTGCGAGAAAAATTATAGGCGCGATCGCCCTTAACTAAAACTCTTCTTCATCATCTTCGCCAAACAAATCCGGAAACCATCTATCCCACTTACTCTCATGCTCGTAATACGATCGCGGATCTTTGGGATAGCACAGCGTCAGTTTTGTGTGCTTGAAAGCAACTGTATCCTCAAAGCGATTGAAAATCGTGTCTACCTTCTGATACAACCGCTTGTAAACCACACTACTCGGACAGACGATTACCAATTCTGTCATTCCATTTTCATGGCGTGTAATTCTCCACTCGCAATGACTAAATAAAGCTTTCAGCGAACCATTGAGCTTTAGATACAAGCGTTGTCGCTGCTCTCTTACGGCTGCCAGATCTATTGCCAGCGCCCGATCTTGCTCGCTAAATGGTTGAGGTGCATCCAGGTTTTCCTGACTCATTATTCCCTCCCAGTTCTGCTCTGGCTACTGATATCTAGTATCGCAGCCATGTCGGCTAGCGCAATTAAATCGCCTAAATTTGCCCATCCATCAAGTGCTAAATGTAACGAAATGCAAAGTATAATGAGACCCAGAACACAAGCAAGCACTCATAAGGGTAGTACCATAAAATGCGAGTTGCGATCGCTGGGGGGGGATTAGCAGGTCTTTCCTGCGCTAAATATTTGACCGATGCAGGCCATACTCCTATTGTCCTAGAACGCCAGGACGTGCTTGGGGGTAAAGTAGCAGCATGGCAAGACAAAGACGGAGACTGGTATGAAACCGGGCTGCATATCTTCTTTGGAGCTTATCCCAATATGTTGCAGCTCTTCAAAGAACTGGGCATTGAGGATCGGTTGCAGTGGAAAGAACATACCATGATTTTCAACCAGCCCTCAGCCCCTGGTACTTACTCCCGCTTTGACTTCCCAGACATCCCAGCCCCATTCAATGGCGTTGCGGCCATTTTGGGCAACAATGATATGCTGACCTGGCCGGAAAAAATTCGCTTTGGAATTGGTCTAATTCCAGCGATGGTTCAGGGGCAGAATTATGTCGAAGAAATGGATAAATACTCCTGGACGGAGTGGTTGAAAAAGCAAAACATTCCCTTAAGGGTAGAAAAAGAAGTCTTTATCGCCATGTCTAAGGCGCTAAACTTCATAAACCCAGATGAAATTTCTGCTACCATCCTGCTGACTGCCTTAAACCGCTTCCTCCAAGAAAAAAACGGCTCGAAAATGGCCTTTCTGGATGGTTCCCCCACAGAGCGTTTGTGTCAGCCGATGGTAGATTACATTACCGAGCGCGGTGGCAGCGTGTTATTAAATTCCCCCTTAAAGGAATTTTTGCTAAACCCTGATGGCACGGTTCGGGGATTCTTACTTCGGGGATTGAATGGCGCAGCAGATGAGATTGTCACGGCGGATGCTTATGTATCTGCGATGCCAGTTGACCCGCTGAAGGTGATGCTACCAGAGCCTTGGCGTCAAATGGAGTATTTCCAAAAACTGGATGGATTAGAAGGGGTTCCGGTAATAAACGTCCATCTATGGTTTGATCGGAAGCTAACGCAAATCGATCACCTGCTATTTTCGCGATCGCCCCTACTGAGCGTTTATGCTGACATGAGCAACACCTGTCGCGGCTATGCCGACCCCGACAAGTCCATGCTGGAGCTGGTACTAGCACCTGCAAAAGACTGGATTAGCAAATCCGACCAGGAAATTGTAGACGCCACCATAGCAGAACTAGAAAAACTCTTTCCCGACCATTTTGGCAACGACAACCCAGCAAAGTTGCTGAAATATCACGTAGTCAAAACCCCGCGTTCAGTCTACAAGGCAACTCCAGGCCGTCAGCAGTACCGTCCGTCTCAGAAATCGCCCATTACAAATTTTTACCTTACTGGCGATTACACCATGCAACGTTACCTAGCGAGTATGGAGGGAGCCGTACTTTCTGGTAAGCTGACAGCGCAGGCAATTTCGAGCAGCCAGCAGTCACAAGTCAAAAGTCAGGAGTCGGAAGTCGGTAGTCAGGAGCCAGGAGTTCAGCTAGCAGCTAGCTCTTAGTCCCTGAAAAAGGCAAAAATGACAAGGTGAAGATAATTTACTTGCCTTTTGCCTTGTGACACACTTAGACCCTGAAAAACGAAAAAGCTGCTTTTTGCTTTTTAAATTTTGCCTTGTGACGCCCATAGCTCCTTTGCCTGTAAAGAATGCTGCAATTGTCTAATTCCCCGCGCATGAGAACGCTGGCCTCAATAGCCTCAATAGAGGACTCTTACCAACTTTGTCGCCAGATTACGGCCAAGTACGCTAAGACGTTTTATCTGGGTACGCTACTGATGTCAGAAGCCAAGCGTACAGCCATCTGGGCTATTTATGCTTGGTGTAGGCGCACAGATGAACTCGTAGACGGTTCTATGGCCGCGATTACGACTCCTGAAACTCTGGATAGGTACTCGCAACAACTAGAATCTGTTTTTGCCGGAAACCCAGTCGAAGACCAGGATGTCGCGTTGGTAGATACGCTGCAACGCTTCAAACTGGATATTCAACCATTTCGGGATATGATTGCAGGCCAGCGCATGGATCTGTATCGCAGCCGCTATGAGACTTTTGAGGAACTAAACCTCTATTGTTATAGGGTTGCGGGTACGGTTGGCTTGATGTCGCTTGCAGTGATGGGGATAGACACATCGCTACAAACGGCTCCTTGGGATCGGCAACAGTTGGTTAAGGATACTACTGAAGCCGCGATCGCGCTGGGAATTGCCAATCAGCTAACCAACATCCTGCGAGACGTTGGCGAAGATGCCCGCAGAGGACGTATCTACCTGCCCCTAGCAGAATTAGCTCTGTTTAATTACACCGAAGAAGATCTGCTAAAAGGCGTCATCGATGAGCGCTGGCGCGAATTAATGCGGTTCCAAATTCAACGGGCACGTAAATTCTACGATGAGGCAGAAAAGGGCATCTGTGGCCTTAGCGCAGACGCCCGATGGCCTGTGTGGTCGGCTTTGATGCTTTATAGCCAGATTTTGCCTGCTATCGAACGCAATCAGTATGATGTGTTCACTAAAAGAGCCTACGTCCCTACTCCACGCAAATTGGTGTCTTTGCCTGTTGCTTGGCTAAGGGCGCAAGCGCTTTAAGAGAGTTTTGAGTAAAGCCGGAGCGTCTCCGGCTCTACTCAAAATTCAAATTCATTAAAAACTGGGAGTTCGTAGATGGCAACTGGCTCATCCTTGCCCCTAACTTTTACTGACTGATCTACCAATCTCAGGTTGAAGGCTTCCGGATGCCGCAGTGCTGCAACTACTGGCTCTGTTACCAAAGTTGAGCAACTATATTTCCTGGTAAGACCCTCGACGCGGGAGGCTACGTTTACAGCGTCGCCAACGACTGTAGATTCGATGCGGGAACTGAAGCCGACAGTACCCATAACTACTTCGCCCCTGTGAATTCCAATACCTATATCGATCGTTGGCAAGCCTTGGCGCGATCGCTCTTCGTTAAATACCTGTAGCATGAACCTCATGGCTCTCGCGGCATGTAGAGCGCCATCTGTGGCTTCGTCGTCAAACAGCGCCATGATCGCATCGCCAATATACTTGTCTATAAAGCCGCCAGTTTCACTGATGGCAAGCCCCATTGAGGCAAGATAATCGTTGAGAAAAGAAAACACCTCAAGGGGAGTTAGATGTTCTGACATCGAGGTATAGCCCCGAATGTCAGCGAACAGGATCGTAATTACCCGCGTTGAGGCGACGCCAACCTGAATGTTCTCAATTCCATCAGAGGCAATGACGGAGAGAAACTTCTCCGGGACGAAACGTTCAAACGACTCAATTGTTTTTTGAAGCCTGCTAAAAGAATCCTGTAGCGCTGCGGACATCTCGTTAAATGCGATCGCCAAATCGCCGATTTCATCTGCGAGATCTACTTCGGCGCGATGCTGCAAATCGCCAGCAGCAATCTTAGAAGCGCTGACCTGTAAGCGCCGTATCGGATTTGAGAGTTGATGAGCTAAAACATACGCCCCTGCTAGACCAACTCCAAGCCCAAAAGCACCTACCAGTAATGCTTTTCTAATAGCATTACTGACTGCATCATTTACGGCAACAAGAGAAATTCCAATCCGAAACGTACCTATTTTCTCACCAGCAGAGTTGCGTATAGCTGTCGAGACTTCTATCACTCGCTCACCACGACGCGCCCGTATCTTGCCTTTGGGAAACTCAAGGTCGCGCAGAATGAAGGTTTCAACAACAGTTGTATTGTACAAAGTTCGATTAGCACCTTCTGTGATTCCTGGCGGTACTATGTCGGGAACGTACTGCTCCTGAAAATCTATAGGTGAAGCCGCGACGATCTGATTTGAAGCCCGCACATCAGAAACAAGCATATACATGAAGTCTGAGTTTCGCTCCATCAACAGGGTAAGCCCCAACCGGATCTGGCTCCAGTTCTGGTCTGTCAGTTCATTTGTCCATGCATTAGCTAACGCTACAACTAGCGACTGCGCTTCACGCCGCTTCTGCTGCCTATAAAGGTGGCTCTCGTTCTTAGCCCAAAGCCACACCACTGAGCCGATAATTACCACAATTAAAAGTGTGGTGGCGGTCATAATCCGGGTGTGGATCGAGCGGAAAATCGCAACCTTCATAAGCAATTAGCAATTAGCGACTAGCGATTAGAAAGGAGCCGTTCGATGGTAACGCCCCTGGATCGCATAGCGTGATTGGGACAACTGATAAAGTACAAAAAGCTAACAGCTATTTGGTAAGACTACTTAAAGCTAGCAGCTAACGGGAAAAAGACAATTTGGTAAATTAATGTATAGTTTAACCGGAGGGGTAGTAGAAATGCTTACCAGGCTGTAAATACTAGCTAAGGGCTATCTATTACCTCAATTTCCTCGACGAAAGTCATCCAACGTTGTTTATCGTCTCTAGCTTGGCAAGAGGCTGGTAATGCAAGGGTCAAGGGACCGCCCATGTGAGCGGGAATCGGCTGGCGATCGTTACCCCAGCGCGTTGCTAGCAGGATGTCACAGTCGCGCAGGTCTTTTGCTGCTAATCGGCTCGGATTTAAGGGGTCGCGATAAACTGGCGGTTTACCCCGAACAACTACAACACTGCCTTCGGGCAACGCTACTCCGCTAGCGGCGATCGCATCGCGCAGGCGCACGCCTTGGAGCTTAACTTTACCTATAGGCCAGCCAATCGGGTAGCCAACAGGTTCTTCAATGGTAACTTGTTGCAGTTTGTCGAGGGTATTGATATCAAGAGTGCGTGAGGGTTGATCGGATTTGCCAGAAGATTTTTGGCCAACGCTAGCAGAATCTCCAACGCGCAGCTTTATTTGCTCAGTACCCACCACTATATTGGTAACGTAAAATGCCCAGAAGCGATCTGGATATTTTATTTGCAGTTCTGGGTAGTCGGTGTAGGGGAATATTAAGTAAAGGGGGCCACCTTCGCTGCGGGAAAGGGGCTTGCCATTGCGTTCTAGCGCGATCGCAATCGGGTAACGCTTTAAGTCTTCCAGGGTGACGGTTGCTCGGTAAGCGTCGTAGGATACAAACGTTACTTCTTTAACATCAGACTTAACACCAAGCTGGTCTAGCAGCTTCGCGACTGGTATGGCACGAAAAGAAAAAATTGCTTTGGGGTTGCTGGTATGATGCGGCTCTTGTGTTTTGACAATTGTTGTTGCCAAGGCGTTCAGTTTCTCGAAATCCAGTCGCACTGGCTCCTTAGCTGGGATTTGCCCGGTAATTGCGAGTTCCCAATTTTGCCACCGATCATCTTTTTTATGAACCGCAACCATTACGGCATTTTGCGCGATCGCCTGTTGACGCCATGCATTCAGTTGAGCATCGGTTGGCTCGTTCGTACACGCACTCAGGAACGCAACAGGCCAAAGCTTTAGCAGTCGAAAAAATGAAAACGATTGGGGCTTTGTATTGATGGCTTTCACTTTAAATTTAGGTCTTAGTCTGAGCGCTGGCTAAGACTGCCCGTAATATGTTGGTTCCTTTCCTAGCTTCCATTTGATGTTACAGCCGATGCTGGGCTTCTGGTCGGGGTTTACTGGTTTTCCTGCTAGGACAGCATCGATAGCTGCTCTTAAATCTTTACCTGTTACAGGCTTGTCTGTGCTGGGTCGGCTATCATCAAGCTGACCGCGATAGACAAGCTGTCTATCTGCATCAAAGAGGAAAAAGTCTGGCGTACAAGCTGCGGTATAGGCTTTGGCGGTTTCTTGGGTTTCATCGTAGCACAGAGGAAATATGAACCCTAGCTCTAAGGCGATCGCTTTTAACTGTTCTGGTGAATCATCTGGATATTTAATAGCATCATTGGCGCTAATTGCCACAATTGCTAAATCTTTTTCTGCGTAGTCTTCTCCAATTTGCGCCAATTCGGTTTGTATGTGCTTGACAAATGGACAATGCTTGCAGATGAACATTACCAATAATGCTTTTTTACCCGCAAAAGTGGCTAAGGAAATTGTTTTTCCAAATACTACTTCCGGCAGATGAAAATCCGGGGCTTTGGTTCCCAGCGGCAACATTGTTGAGGCTGTTCGCGCCATTGCTTGCACTCCTTGGATAAACCGCTTTTCCACTATTTTGACTTAAAGATGGGCTTAAGCGATCGCGATCGCTACCTTTGCTTTTTTTGCAACTGTATAGTACATTTGTACTAACAAAATTCTTAACCCCTCAAATTCATCAGGTAGCTCAAAAAGCCATGAGAAAACTGCAACCAGGAAGGTTTGAAAACGTGACTGAAGGGCTGCCTAAATATCTTGTCACAACAAAGAAGTCGCAGCTGCAAATCAAAACTTACCAGCAGACACTACAGCAAAGGGTTATAGATGGCTTGAGAAGTTTGGAGGCGCAAGCAGAACATATAAATCAGCTTTCAGCAGATCTAGAGGAGGCGATGTTTGAACTCAAAGCGATCGCTAGCGAAGTAAACAAAGATTTGAGAACAATACAGGCTACAACTAAACCTTTCCCGCGTCAGCAACAACAACTTCCTGAAATCTGCCAGTATTGGAAAACTAGCGTTCCTCATGTTGGGCAAAAGCCAAGCGGAGCGTTAGTATTGACGACGCGACAAATCGATCTATTCAAGGCAGAACGGGAAGCGGCGTTAATTGCCAAGGAACTGCGCCAGAAAGCAACAAGAAAAAGACGATAATTGTAATTTAGAAGTAAATTGTAAGGGTGGGTTACGCTGTAGCTAACCTACCATAAATAGAATATTATTTCCAACTCGTGAGTAAAATATACTATTGTATTTAGCACCAATTAAATTAATCCCTAATTTTATGCAAGAAAATAACCTTTCATCAACGCCACTACACAACATGAACCCGCTAAGTCGATTTTCCGACAGGGCGGATGATTATGCTAAATATAGACCGAGTTATCCAGCAGCAGCAATTAATACTATCGTTGAAGGTTTAAATAATTTGTCGCAAGTTGTAGCAGCGGATATTGGCGCAGGGACGGGGATTTCTTCGCGGTTGCTAGCTGAACGTGGAATTAGGGTAATTGCAATAGAACCAAACGCAGCGATGAGAGAAGCAGCATTGCTTCATCCATTCTTGGAGCTGCGAGAAGGTACAGCAGAAGCGACTAATTTAGCAGATGCATCCGTTGATTTAATTAGTTGTTTTCAGTCTTTTCATTGGTTCGCTCCTCAGCCAAGTCTTGAGGAGTTTCGCAGAATTTTAAAGCCAAACGGACGCCTAGCCGTAGTTTGGAACGAGCGCGATCGCGCTGACGAATTTACGCAAAATTATAGCCGCTTGGTACAGAGAGCATCAAACAATCATCCTGCTGAATCGCGTCTTGTTTCAGTAGATCCGCTGTTAACAAGTCCAATTTTCCCTAATGTCAGCCGTTACAATTTTGAGTACAGGCAAGAGTTAGACTTGGAAGGACTAATTGGACGTGCTATGAGCGTATCTTACATACCTCGTGAAGGAGAGGCGCACGAGCAATTAATCTCAGGTTTGACGGAATTGTATAACAGCGATCGCGATCGAGATGGCTTTGTTCAGTTAGCTTACTGTACTAGCGTGTATATCGCCGCGCCTAATATTAAAGTTTAAGTAAAATCAGTCTTCTTATATTATTTGTCGGGATTAATAGCCGAAAATAGCGCTGAATAATCAGCTTCTGCCAAACCTAAATTTTGTGCAATTTCTAAAATCTGCCGTATACCTTCAAGACTGCTAACATTCAAACCTTTTGACTTAGCCTCGTTTAGAAACAAGTTAGTGTCTTTAAGCATATGTTTAGTTGGAAAATTAGGATTGCTATAATCTCTGTCTAACATCCGCTGCAACTTCTTATCAAAAGTTGGTGCATACAGCGCACTTTGCCGCAATATTTCCATAAACCGCTCAACTTCTACGCCTTCACGCTGCACAAAACCTAAACTAAGCGCAAACGCACCAGTAAGCGAAGGAATCAGTTGATTTAGCGCTAATTTAACAGCAGCAGCCGCACCTACTTCGCCAATATGCAAAGGTTCTGAGCCAAAATGTTTTAGAATTCCAGACCATTTTTGATATTGTTCTGGCGAAGCGCCCACCATTACTATTAACTTACCTGCTTTTGCTTCTGGGGTACTCCCCAAAACGGGCGCTTCTATATAGTCGCCACCAGCAGCAACAACTTGAGACGCGATCGCTTTGCTTTCTGTTGGCGATATAGTTCCCATTTGGATAACTGTGCGTTCTGCTAATTGTTGTTTAGCACTATCTGAAAATAGAATATCTTCTATTGCCTGAGCGTTAGTTAACATCAAAATAGTGCAGTCTGATTCTCGAATTGCCTGCTCTGGAGAATCTACAATTTCAGCACCAGCATCCCTTAGCGCTTCCAATTTTGACGCAGTGCGATTGTAGGCAATAATGGGAATTTCAGCCTCCAATAGTCTTTGCGCCATTGGCTGGCCCATGAGTCCAGTTCCTAGAAATGCTACTTTCATAATTACCCTGACCTCATGTAAAAAAGCGACAGGGTAGGCATCATGCCTACCCTGTCAATACCACTTATATTAAACAATGAATACAGCAATTAGTCAAGCTAAATTTAAGTAAACTGCTGACTTTTTTAAAGCTCGTTGGAAGGAGAAGAAAGAGATAATTTAATACTGCAATATTTCTCTGCCGTCCAATGGCGATCGCTCGATTGATAGACGTTAACATCCGGCAATCCAGCTTGTTGAATTAATGCTTTAACTTCATCCAACGTAAAGGCAGCATATAGCGAATCTCGAAATAAATTTTTTTGGTGTTCGTCGTATTCTTCCCCGATACTCTCAACCAAATTGTTGATAATTTCCGCACTCTCCGGTCGAATTAAATCCCGGAGCAGAATTGCGCCATCACGGTTCATCACTCGTTTAATTTCTTGCAAAAATGGCAACGGTTCTGGCAGATGGTGGATAAGGCTATTAGAGATAACCATATCAAATTGCTCATCTCGATAAGGCAAGCCCTTAGCATCGGCTAATTCCAATTTAATTTGTTGTTGCAAACCAGCATTATCAACATTTTTTCTGCCGATTTCAAGCATAGACTTTGCCATATCGATGCCAGTAATATGCCATTGAGGACGCTGCTGACAAATTAATATAGGAATGCGAGCGGTTCCCGTTCCAGCATCCAACACAATTGCAGATGTTGAAGCTAACTCAATAGCGCGTTTGGCAAAAGCTGTGTTTACTTCAGTGAAGTCCATCGCATCGTATTCGACAGCTTCTTCCGCGCTGTCCATGACTTCAGGTTCTAATATTCGTTGCATGGGTAATTTTTCGGTTGCGTGTTAATTGTTCATGGCTCATAGCAAGAAACAACAAGCTAAGAACCATGAAAGTTGTTAATTTCTATTGCGCCTGCGATTTCTAGGCTTTTTCTTCTCAGCTGCTAGCAAGTTTTTCACTTTTGCTTGCATTTCCGAGTGCCGTGCTACTCCCTCATAAGCATACCTATTATATGCGTTGGTAGAAACTAAATTTTCCAGAGAACTAATACGTTCATCTGTGACAGGGTGAGTGGAAAGCCAACTAAAAACAGGGCGATCGCGGTCTTCTTTATTCAGAGTTATCATCAAATTGTGCAACCCATCAGCGGCATAGCCGCTAGAAGCTAAAATCCGAGTACCCAGAACATCCGCCTGACGTTCCATATCCCGGCTGTAGTTGAGGACTATTAAATTAGCAAGCGTCCCTCCATAGGGTAAAAATTGTGTGGCGCTAGCAGTCAAATTACCCTCAGTAACTAACTGAAATCCATGAGATAAGACAGCGTGGGATAGTTCATGAGCTAATAAACCAGCCAACTCAGCTTCAGAGTTAGTTTTAGCGATCGCTCCTGCATTAACAAATACTTTCCCGCCGGGTAGAGCGAAAGCATTGAGTTTGTCATCGTTAATAACATAAAACTCATATTGGAAATCATTTCTTCCAGCTACAGTTGCCAGTTTATTTCCCACTTCGCGGACATATTTAAGCACCTCTTCATCTTCTAAAAGTGGTATTTCTCGTTTTACCTGCTTTGTAACTGACTGACCGACCGCTGATTCCCCGCGCAGTAGCAAATAGGTCGATTCAGCAGCCGATATCGGGCCGAGAAGATTGCCCGTAATAACGTACCCCAAAGCACCAGTAATTACATTAGCGATCGCATTACCTCTTAACTGTGCCCGCAAATGTTGTTGGTAGCGTTTTAAATGCTTGTCCGCCAAAGTTTCAAACTCTGGCGCCGCCGGATGTTTTGGGTTTAACAAAGCAAATTGACGTGCCGACAAAGAAGCTTCCAGCCACTTTTTATTATCTACAAACCCGTTAATCTTAGCCGTGAGTAAATCCGGTTGGTCTGGATAAACAGCGGTTGCCCGTTCCAAAACTTTTAAAGCTTCTTCTGGCTTGTTATAGTCTTTAAGTGCTTGAGCGTAAAGTAACTGTCCGGGGATAAATTCGGGATATTGCTCCACTAAAAACTGTAGCGGTACAAAAATTTTAGTTTCCAGCTTTTGTTCCATACCAGCTTTAGCCTCGCGCCAGTAAACTTGACCTGCTGGCGATAGCTTTTCAGCGTCGGTAATTGCCTCTTTTCTCTCAGTAAGATCTGTGGCTTTTTTAAAGGGCGGTTTTGCTTCGCGGTATAGCTTTTGGGCGGCTGCCGATTGACCGCCGAGATAAAGTTTATCCGCTTCAATTAGCTTCTGCTTGCGTGCAATTTCTTCGGGAGTTGGCTCCGGTTCTTTATTTTTTTCCTCTGGTTTACCTTCCTCCGTGCTGGTTGCTTCTGGAGTTGGCTTTGTTGAAGGTTGGGGGGTCTTGGGAGGGGCTGGTTTTTCTACCGTTGGCGGGGCTGATTTTGCTTGCGCCAGAGTAATTGATGCAGAAATTGGCGACAGAAAGCAGAGGGCGATTAGCAGGAAGTTCCAGAATCGTTTCATGGCAGCTGGCGGCATCTATAAGTTTTTTTCTAATTTATGCAAACTTTTTTTTATCCTCGCGAAACTTTTAAAAAGTTGAGATCGCGAGGCGTGTTGGATGGCATCTTAGCATGGCTGAGGGTCTTACCGGACTACTAACGCTATGGCTGTTGCTTAACAGGAATTTCGATAAGAAACTCTGTCCCCATCCCAAGTCGGCTAGCAAAACGCAACTGGCCTTTGTGTTTTTCCTGCGATCGCTCAAAGCTGCTATTTTCTCTAACTCTGGAACACGCGATCGCGATCGCGCTTTTTTAATGCATTATTTTGTCTTGTTCGTATTTGTATTTATAATTACTTTTTTATTTTTCCTTAACTTTTCTTTTATAATTTATTCATTAATATTACCCAGTATTATTCTTAATTAATGATTAACTTTTGTCAATCATTAATTATCCTCTTGACAACGCCTAACGGCATTGACTACGTTGGATATGTTTTGTCTTGCAACACAAGTTGGCCAATATAGCTAACGTAGAAATGCGGTAAATTGTTCCAAATTACTTACGAAATAATCCGGAAAACCAAATTTCAGCCCGTAGGTAATTAAGCAGATTGCGGAAAATAAATTTAGAAGAAGGTGGACTAGAAACTGCTTTTGTTCAAAAAAGCATGTCTAGAACACAAATTTTTTCTGCGTATCTGCTGAGAACAATTTAAAGCGATCGCACTCTCTCGGAGCGTTGTGTGAAATAAGGCTTCACAGTTCGCCGAGAAAAGAAATTTTAACTTGGGAAGCATCTGCTGTTGAGGGTATGCATTATGCATATCTGTAATTTTTGTACAGCAATCATCGTATTTAAATACGACTAATTTTTCATGCCTGCAAACTTACCAGAACTGCAACCTCACGAGAAGAACAAGGTAGACGTACAAAGTACTACCTTTGCTATTGATGCTGTTGCCCGATTTGTATGCAACACTTTTGAAGAAGCACTCAGCAATCCTCAATTTGATGCCATAGTAATTGGTTCGGGGATGTATGGTGCATACTGTGCCGAAAAGATTTATAGATTGAGCGCGATCGCTGGCAAACCACTGCGCGTTTTAGTCCTAGAAGCAGGGCCATTCTTGATCTCAGAACACATCCAAAACCTATCGCGAATAGGGTTCGGCATCCAAGATATCGTAGCCGATCAGCCTTGGAAAAGTAACGTGGGTTTCTCGTCACATAGCTATTGCGTCGGTGGGAAATCAGTATTTTGGGGCGGATGGTCGCCGCGTTTGACCAGAGAAGATTTAGATTTATGGCCTGCTGAAATACGCCAATATTTGCACGAAAACTATAATCTTCTCGAAGAAGAAACAGGCGTAGATCCAGGCACAGAATTTATCCAAGGCGAACTACATGAGGCAATAAAAGACGCCGTAGACGCCGCCTTACCAATGGTAAAAAATCTGGATGAATGGCAAGAACCTCCCATTGCAGTACAAGGGCAATCTCCCGCCTCTGGCTTATTCAGCTTTGACAAATTTAGCAGCCTTCCACTATTAATTGATGCCCTTCGTGAAGATGCCGATAATAGCAAGGGCAACGATGGCGCACGGCGGCTTCTATTAGTACCCAAAGCCCGTGCCCTTAAGCTCGAAACTAACAAAGGATTTGTAAACAAAATCGAGCTTTCAGTAAATGGAAAAAAGGAATCTATAGACGTTAATCCCAATTGTTCTGTTGTTTTAGCGCTAGGTTCCGTTGAATCAACGCGCCTAGCTTTAGCCTCTTTCCCAACAACAGTTAACTCAGCCGAAGAACTTTTGGGAAGGAACTGTATGGTTCACAGCCGCAGCAATACAACCATGCGGATCAAGCGTTCAGCCTTAGCACCTGCATTATCTAATAAATTGCAAACAGCAGCTTTGCACGTTCGCGGTTCAATAGATGAAGGCCGTTTTCACCTACAACTGACCGTCGCAGCCAACCGCGACGGAAACTCGGACGCGCTCTATTTCCGCATGATTCCCGATCTCGATTTGCTAGACGCAATTCTAGCTCAAGAAGATGCTGAATGGATCGCTATTACCATCCGGGGAATCGGCGAAATGCAGGGATTTAAAGATAAAGCCATACGTTCATCGGACACCAGTTGGATGGATCTAAGTCCCTTTGATAAAGATCAATTTGGCAATCCCAGAGCCTTTATTTATCTGAAGGAAACTGATGTTGATTTAAAGCTTTGGGATGCAATGGACAAAGCCACCCTTGACTTAGGGTTGAAATTGGCAGATGGGAATCCCGATAATATCGAGTATTTCTACAAAAAGAATGGAGTTGAGGCTTGGTATAGCGATCCACCGCCAGCAGCAACTTTTAAACCGGAAGGCGTACGAGACGGTTTAGGAAGCACATTTCACGAGTCTGGCACGTTATGGATGGGAGAACCAGCAAAGTCCGTAACTGATGTAAATGGTCAATTCCATCATGTTGGTAATGCCTTTTGCACAGACCAAGCATTATTCCCAACTGTGGGTTCTGCTAATCCGGTTTTGACTGGTTTGGTGCTGTCTCGCAAAGTGGCTTCGCAGATTGTAGAGCGCAATTTAGTAGAAGGGCAAGTATTCCCCACCGAGCCTGGTTTTACTCCCCTATTTACGGGTGACTTTTCTAACTGGAAAACAACTGGCGGGGGAGGATTTCAAGTTCTATTCGGAACAATTTTGGAATCATTTACTTTTGCGCGAATTGGCGTGCTGTACACGGTGCAAGAGTATAGCGATTTTATTCTCAAGCTTGACTGGCAGATGTTCGAGAACGATGCTAACTCAGGCGTTTTTCTACGCTTTCCAAGTCTAGAGGATAACCCTTCGGACGCAGAAATAAACGCTGCATACAAGCAGTGCTATGAAGTTCAAATTGATGAAACAGGGTTTAATTTTACTGAATTTCAAAAAGGGAATCCCCTTCCCTATGGAAGTGCATTTCATAAAACGGGAGCGATTTACGAGTTAGCACCAGCGCGGAAATGGGCTTCTAAGCGGTTGGGATTGTGGAACACCTATGAGATTGAAGCGAAAGGAAATTCTATCAGCGTCAAACTCAATGGAGAACTGGTGAGCGAATACTCTGGCCCAGAAGCGCGATCGCTAAAAGGACATATTGGCTTGCAATATCACACAGGTCGAGTTCAGTTCCGCAATATCCGCATCAAAGAACTCTAACTAAAGGTAGTATTCGCGGTTCACAAACTATCGACAATGAACCGCGAGTTATCCCGATCCAGGGCAATCAAACAGTAATGAGATTTAATTAGTTCCGAGGCTTAAACGCATCATGTCGAGCAACACATCAGAAAACAAAAATCTTAATTGCAGCATCGAGAAAGATGACCGCGATCGCAAAGAAAAACAGTTAATTAAAGAAAAGCGCAAACAAGCAGGTATCGGCTTCCCTTCTGCTGGAATCCAAAAACACTTGTTAATCGTTCGCCTAGATATTGCAAGCGCCGCAGAAAACGATAAAGAAACCGTAAAAAAAGGTCTGACTAAACTCTGCGATCTGTTTGCAAGACTCGATAAGGGCAAGAAGAAAATCGAGATTCTTAATGAAGAAGGCAATCTAGAACTTACTTCGCTGTCAAAATATCATTTTTCAGCCACTATCGGTTTTGGTATTGGCTTCTTCAACCACCTTTCCATCCCAGAAGACAAGCGCCCGAAGCGTCTCAAGGAAATGCCCGATCACACGGGACTTGGCGACATTGCGCCCTACAGTCTCAGCCAAACCGATCTAATTATTCAGCTTGGTTCTACCAACGATTTTATTAACCGTTGGGTGCTAGAAAATGCGGTACAACCAGTGGTAACAAGCGAAGAAAATAACCCCGAAGCAACAGACATCGTATCGGCTATCCGAGGCTGGGCGATAATTGTTGATGTTAACGCTGGGTTTCAGCGCGTAGATGGGCGCAACTTGCAAGGTTTCAATGATGGGGTATCCAACCCGCGCCGCCTCAGCCAACTTTTCGATGATATTGTTTGGACGACGCAAGAGGACGAAGGCAACCCAGATTTAGTAGACGGCACTTACATGGTCTTCCAAAAAATCGTACACGACTTAGATCAGTGGCGGTCTTTGAGCGTGAAAGAACAGGAGGAATGGGTAGGACGCAGCAAGGGTACGGGGTTGTTGCTGGGTACGCTGTCGGAAGAAGAAGATAACAAACTAGGGGAAGATTTGCGATCGCCCGACGCCGAGACCCGCAAAGCCGCCCTGAAAAAATGGAAGCCTTTGTTTCAAGCGCAGGAGAATCCAGAGACGCGATTCTTTGACCATGAAAACAGCGATTTAAATGGCAAGCCGAAGTTCGGCGAAATCCCCCTTAAATGCCCTGCTTGGTCGCACGTCCGCAAGGCTAACCCGCGCGAAGAGGATAATATCACGAACTCAAATGATTTAAAGATTGAGGCGCATCTAATCTTCCGTCGCGGCTATCCTTTTATGGAAAGCGATATGGACAACAAAACTCGGTCGGGATTATTGTTCGTCTGCTTCCAACGCGATATTACCGACAAGTTTGAGTTTATTAAGAAAAATTGGTTTAACAATCCCGATTTTCCAGTGCCATTTTTCCGACCGTTCAGCGAGGCAGAAAAAGACTTTCGCCATCAGCACGGGCGCTTTAGCGTAGCGGAGTTGGAGGCGATCGCAGATAACGTTGAGGCGCGTAAGATCCTTGGCTTAAGCTGTCCTCACGCTTTTGCTGCTGCGCTAAAAGAAGCGGAAGACAAGCTAACACAGTGTACGGGGCTAGAAGGTTTAGGCGGGCCCTCGGAGCATGGCGTAATAACTACGGGACAATTTTTAGCTACCGTAACTCTTGGGGGCGGCTATTATTTTGTTCCGCCTATTCCCAACAAAAATATCGCCAATATTGGTCAGCAATTCTTTGATTAATCAAGGCTTTTTGGCTGCGAATTGCTCTTAATCATGTCAGCAACAGGTTGTTTTATTCTCGATTTAATCTGTTGCTGACTTTACATTGCTAGTAGAGCGCGATCGCTTTTTTCAAAGCTTGTTTTTTACTGGCGACTTTAGAAAAGTTTTGAGTTTACTTATCCCACATATAGAAAGCTTTAGATATTAAAGATTACAAATATCCAAGCGCCTATAAAAATTGTCCGCACTGCGCGACCACAACCCCCAAACTAGAGATGCAACCCAGACACCACAACCAGGAAGGTGGCCTGTGGGAGCCTTGATATCATAATTTAGCGATGATATACTCAACCATTTTCCTCCTACGCGCCATCCAACGCGATCGCCCATTTTTTCCCAGTCTCGTTCGGCTTCTTTATAAATCGAATTTTGCACGCTAAAGCCAAAGCACTTGTTGGAGGATGTTAGCCAAAGCTGGTCAATCGTGTGTAAGTCAGTGCAAGGTAAATGGTAGAGAGAATCCTCATTTAACCAGCCAATACTTTCTCGATTGGCAATCTTGAGCATTATTTCGCGCGTTTCATCATCAGCTTCTTTCCACTTGCCAGCTGCTAGAAAATCGCGCAAGGTACTGTAGTTTGCACCCACATCAGATAATAGTTCAACTTCGGACATCCGCTTCTCCTCGCGCCCTTATATTTGCAGCTTAAGCAATTTCACAACAGCAACTATTATCGCTGAAAGACTTGCTTTTACTAATTAATCGCTGCATCTAACAAGATATCAGCACCAAACCTCACAGGATCGGTACAAGGTAGCCCTGTTTCTGCTTTTATCTGTTCAATAGCTGATTGTGCAGATTCAGCGTCGAGGTGATGGGTATTGAGAGCGATCGCTGCTACCTTAACAGGCGCAAACGCACCCCCAGCAAGCGCTACAGTCTCATATAACTTAACCACCTCATAAATCGGCGGAATCAGTACGTGGGGATTATTCTTAACATGAACTTGTCCGGCTCGATGTACTAATATTAAATGCGTTGGCTGCGAACCGCGCATTAATGGCAGCGTTGCTGTTGAGCCTGGATGTAAAAACGAACCTTGCCCCTCAATAAACAAGATGTCGTAATTTTCTCCGTATTCCATCACCATCTTTTCCACAGCACCCGCGGCAAAATCCACCCTAACTGCATCTAAAGCTATTCCATCCCCAACAATCATCATGCCAGCTTGTCCAGTTGCCAAAAATTTTGAGCGCAAACCCCGTTTCTGAGCTACTTTATTAAGTTCTAAACTTGTTGACATTTTGCCGACGCTCATATCAGTTCCTACTGTTAAAACGCGCCGACACTTCAAATTCCTAGCCCTTGCAGCAGCAATACCCAAATTCTCTGGTTCTTGACGAACATCCCAAATCCACTGCCCATCTTTAAGTAATGCTTGTAAATCTGGATCTTTACCCAGCCGAGTGTGCAAACCATTTACTATTGATAAACCAGATGCGATCGCGCCCTTTATTTCTTGAAACCACTCATTAGGTAACACTCCTCCCGACGGTGCAATGCCAATAATTAGCACATCGGGTGCATAACTTAACGCTTCTTCAACGGATGCAACTATTGGCGCGTTTCGAGGAATACCAGTCACATCCTGCAAAGACTCACCAACACATTCTCGGTCAATTACTGCCACAACTGGAGCTTCACCGTAGCGTAAAATAGATAGCCCAGTTTTGCCGTTAGGGCCGCGAATTCCTTCATGCAATAAAATTGCTACTCGATTTTTAGCTGTAAGCATAAAAGAAAATATGGTAATAGATTTTGTAGGGTGGGCAGATACCGAACTACTGAGTTACGCCTAATCCTGGTAAATCATTTGGCAACAAACGCCCATCTCTCACAACTGCACCTTTAAAAGGATCGTCAATTAAGTTTAGCTGACTATCCAAATCTATATAATTAGCGAGTGGAGAAAGTTGAGCAGCCGCAGTATTTGCCAAAGTACTGTCAGAATAGCAACCAAACATCACCTGCAAACCGCAAGCTTTGGCTATATTTACCATACGAATAGCCTCAGTTAATCCCCCCGATTTCATTAGTTTGATATTAACGCCATGTATGCGGTCTGCAAGTAAAGGTATATCCTTACTTGTAAAGCAGCTTTCATCTAAAAAAATGGGGATGGGCGATCGCTTGTGCAGTTCTGGCAACTTTTCCTCTTCTCCCCGCGCCAAGGGCTGTTCCAAATACTTAACACCCAAATCTCCCAGCCAAACAGACATCTTCAACGCATCATCCAGGCTCCAACCACCATTGGCATCTACACTCAGTATTGCTGCTGGCGCTTCTTCGCGCACCGCCATCAACATCGCCCGATCTGCTTCAATCCCCTCCGGGCTGCCTAACTTTACCTTCAAAAAGCCTGCCCCCGTTACAGTTCGCCAGTCGCGCACTCTAGCTTTTGCCGCTTCTGGAGAACTGATGCCTATTGTTACTGAAGTCGGTGGTATGGAGTTGCGGTTTAATCCCCACAACTTCCACAATGGCAAACCTACGCGCTTCCCCAGCCAGTCGTGCAACGCCACATCTAATCCCGCACGCGCTGACGAGGGTAGTCCGCTTGCTATCAAAACCTCTTCTATCTGTCCCCTCTCAAACGGGCTGAAGGCTTCGAGTGCTGGTGCTATTTCCTGCAATGCTTGCAATATTGTTTCAGTATTTTGTCGGCGATCGCCTATCGAGAATGGTGAGGCTTCCCCCCAACCCTCAATCCCATCCGACTCCACCCGCACCCAAACGTTCGTTGTTTGCGCTGTAGTCCCGCGACTGATAGTTAAAGCAAACCGCTTGTTTACCCTAAAGGTTTCAACGCCAACCCTCATAGTTTCTGTATTGTATGGTTATAATTCACGAAGCCTGTTTAGCCTTTCCAATTTATTGGTAATTAGGGAAGAAAATTATGAAAAACTTGAAGAAATGGAAAACCTTGCGATCGCATATGGTTCTTGACCACCGCTGGTGTAAAGTCAGGCGAGATGAAATTGAATTGCCTCAAGGCGAAATAATAGATGATTTTTTTGTAATTATCAGGCCGGATATTGCTCTTATCTTACCAGTTACCTCCCAAAAAGAAATTGTGTTTGTGCGCCAGTACCGTCACGGCGTTGGTGAAATTTTACTAGAATTGCCAGCCGGAGGATTTAATCCCTATGAGGAAAGCGGTTTAGCTGCGGCTGCTAGGGAATTGCAAGAAGAAACTGGATATATTGCCGATAACATAATTTCCTTAGCTATCTTATACGACAACCCAGTAAAAGATACAAATAAAATCCATTTATTCCTTGCAGAAAATGTTCATCTCTCCAGCGAACAAGAGTTAGATATTACAGAAGATATTGAAGTGGTTTTAATCCCCCTACAAGATGTTGTCAAAAAAATAGCTTTAGGAGAAATTAGCGTTTGTGGAACTATTACCGCCATTTTATTAGGATTAAATTTTTTATCCCAACGAACAGCTACAAATCAATATTCAAAGATTCCTTCACTTGATAATAAGGACACTCCTGACACGGCCCGAAAGGATTAATAGCGCAACGCAGATAAGCAGAGCGGGCGTTATACTCGCAAGTAATGTCGCCAACTAAATAACCAACCCCTTCAACATAATTCCGGTCGAAAAGCGTATCGCTTGTTTGTAGCGAACGGACAGCCGTCGCAGTTCGCGCTGCTTGCAGAGATTCTCGCGCTTTTACCTCTGCCTTACGCATAACCCACACTGAAATCAGAGGTGGCATTAGACTTAAACCAAAAACCACAATCGCTTCTACCATGCTGCGAATGACCTCATCCACATATTAATAGTGTTAGGGTAATATACAGCGATCGCGATCGGCGTCACCCATCAGTAGTAATACACCATAATTATTTGCCAGAACTGTAGTGCAAACGACAACATTATTAAATGCATTAAACCTGCCTTTTTGTCAATTGACCATACGCAACAGCTAATGAATAAAACTGGCAAGATTTATATTTCGTAAGTACGATATTTATACCTGGGTTAGTAATTTATACTGAAAGATTGCATTGTAAAAAGAAAATATACTATGAAAAAATCACAACAGGCTAAAGGCAATACCCTGGGAGACTGGGCTTATCTAGCCATTGAAAAACACCTAGATAAAATCATCAAGCAGGAAGCCGACGTTATCAAAGACCGAGATCCAGAAGCAGTACACCAGATGCGCGTGGGGATGCGTCGCTTGCGTTCAGCGGTGACAGGTTTTGCACCAGCGCTGGACTTACCCAAAGACGCTAGCGAGAAAAAAATTGCCAAAATAGCTCGCCTGCTAGGGCAACTGCGCGATTTAGATGTTCTCAAGGAAGCCATAAAAACTCATTATCAACCAACGCTACCCCAAGCAGAACAAAAATCTTTGGCAAAAGTTTTGGATCATCTAGCCAAAGAGCGCAAACACGCAATTGAAGCTATAAAGTCTAACAAGTCCCAAGAAGACTACGAAGAAGTTAAAGATGCATTTGAAAAGTGGTTGAAGAAGCCAACGTTTACTAAATTAGCCAGTCTGCCTATTAACGACGTACTGCCAGAATTACTCCTGCCTGCGGTAAGCAAACTGTTTTTACATCCAGGTTGGCTAGTCGGTGTATCAGCTAAAAACGGAGAAATTTCTTTTACTAACACTTTAACTCTGGGCGAGCTAGGAGAATTATTAGCCGAGCAAGGGCTAATGCTTCACAGCTTGCGTAAAGAAGCGAAGCGGGTGCGCTACCAAATGGAGCTATTTACTGAATTTTACGGCTCCAATTATGCAGATTCTTTGGAAGATATTACAGAAATCCAAAGTATTTTGGGCAAAATTCAAGACTGCGCCATATTGGCAGAATTTATGGCGGATGTTTTTAAGTCAGATATTCAAAATTATTTGCCGACGCTGGCGCAGCAGTTGGCGCAAACTAGCTACGATGCTTGGCAAGAGTGGCGTCCTTTCCAAGAGAAATATTTACATGCAAAAGCACGACAAAGGGTGCATCTGGCTTTGATAAAACCAAGTGGCGAGCCGCCTAGAACGACTAAGGACAACGATAAAAATTTAGTCATAGGCTAATCAAAACATTACCAACTCTTTACCTTGAAAGCTTAGAGTACGGGTGGTCTGCTATCCTCAGCCAGTTTTTCATAACTGGAAACCCCCGTATGCTTCCACTAACCAAAGCCCCGTTAGAAATAACCCAGTTCGACCCCATTGAAGCACGACGCCTGCACTTTTATGGCAGAGGAGAAAATATTCCCTTGGTTCCTCAAGGTTTTTGGCAGGTATACCAGGGTTTGGTGCAACTGAGTACGATTAACGACAATGGTGAAGATGTGTTGCTTGGTTGGGCCGGAAGTTCGACGTTTTTTGGGCTTTGGCTAACTAACTTGCAAACATATCAGGCAAGGACGTTAACAGATGTGTACGTCAAGTGGTTTTCTCTGAGCGAGATAGAAGCTTCACCGCGTCTGGCTCAGATTCTTGTACCACAACTAGGACGACGGATGCGGCAGACAGAAGCGCTTTTAGCTATAGTGGGGCAGCGTCGGGTTGAAGATCGCTTACACAAACTGCTGGTGCTGTTAAAACAGGAAATTGGTCAACCTGGGGCTGAAGGAACGAGGTTGAGCGTTCGCATGACGCATCAGAATTTAGCCAATGCGATTTGTACGACGCGGGTGACAATTACAAGACTTTTGAGTAAATTTCAACAGCAGGGGTGGATTGGCTTCGACCGCGATCGCCACATTATCCTAAAAGATAGCAGCTTCGCGAATTTCGCTGAGTTGTAAGTTGCATTTTTTAGGAGTCGCGTTGTCTTTATCGGTTATTTCAGTTCCACCTGTAAGCGGTAAACCGACTGCTGGGTTGCTAGCAGTTTTGCATGGGTTCGGCGGGAACGCTCAAGAATTGGCATCTTTAGCCCCCGGTTTGAACTTGTCCGATTATCAGTTGATGTTTGCTAATGCCCCTTTTTCTCATCCCTATACCTCAACGGGTAGGATGTGGTACGACTTGGGGCGATCGCAAGATGCTCCCCAACAGCTAGCACAAAGCCGCCAATTGCTTACTGAATGGCTCACCTCACTCGAAAGCGCTACCGGAATACCCCTTTCGCGCACGGTTTTGTGTGGCTTTTCACAAGGCGGAGCAATGACGCTGGATGTAGGACTTAATTTGCCGCTAGGCGGGTTAGTAGTTCTCAGCGGCTATTTGCACCCCGTATCTCAAAGGAGCGATCGCGGTTATCCACCCGTGTTAATTGCACATGGTACGCAAGATACTATAGTGCCGCTTAGTTCCGCCCAGAAAGCACGCGAGGCTTTAACCGCCTTGGGAGTATCTGTGCGGTATCAAGAATTTAATATGGGGCATTATGTTCTCCCAGAGGAGTTACAAGTGGTGCAAAATTTTGTCCTAGAAGTTACATCCAATGTTAAGAAGTAGGACTGTTTCCACCCTCGTACCAACCAGCTCTATCCCTATAAGTGACAAAATGCTGTTTTTATAGCAGCGTCTACCCTTGGGGGACATCCTGTATGGGATGTTCCCCCACTCACTGAGTTAATGTATGTCCGCGCCTCGCATATTTGCTAGCGATTATCCAGTTTATCGACTCGCGTTCCTAACTGGTCTAGGTCTTTCTTTAACTGCTGCATTTGCTCAGTGAGGTTGTCTACATCTGCTCTTGTTGCAGCGTTTGCATTTGCAGGGCGCATTAAGTTTATCTGCTTGAAACAAGCGTTTGCACCAGCAGCAAATTCATACCGCGTTAGGGGGCGATCGCCTCGAAACGTGCCATCGGGATAACCCGATACACAGGCGTAGCGTTCAACAAGATCTCGCACTGCTTGAAACGCCCAGTCAGACGGACGCACGTCCCTGAACTGGGAAACATCATTAACTTGAGCAATTGAGTCTTTTGCCTTAGTGGCGATCGCTCCTGCTACTTGTCCTGTCTCGGCTTGAGGTTCTGTAAAGGGGGCGATCGCCCTTGCTGGCAGCACAAATGCAGAAGCAGAGATAACTAAAGCAGTACCTAGAAATGCTGGAGCAAGTTGCAAGTTAGATAATATTTTAGCCAACATTAATTTATTTGATAGAGCAATATATCATAATTATAATTTCCGTTTAGCCACATTTAGTGATAAGTTGGGTACGCTTAATGGAGATGCCAATCGAGGGAGGCGCAATCTATGACGACTTTAAGCACTTTTAGCGGGGATATTTCTAAGCTGACCGCCGCTGAGGTAGAACAGCTGGCTGCACGTCTGGAACTAGATGATTACGCCAGTCCTTTTGAGGGATTGCAGGATTGGCATTTGCTACGAGCGATCGCGTTTCAGCGTCCAGAATTAATTGAACCCTTTATCCACCTGCTTGACATTCAAGCCTACGATGAAGCCTGACGATTTTAGATTTTAGATTGGGGTTGACCATCTTTTCGACGGTGTTTTGGATGATAGATGTAAAGATGTAGCGTATTGTGTCTTTACAATCCCCAATCTTAATTTCAAAATCTCCCATCGGAACATTCAAAATCCCACATGGAATCTTCCTTAAATCTAAAACCGGGCAGGGTTTTAATTGGCATAGGCGGCGGTATCGCCGCCTATAAAGTTTGTGAAATTATCTCAACTCTTGCTAAATCTGGTGTAGAAGTTCGCGCGATTCTCACCGATTCCGCCCAGCAATTTATCACGCCCCTGACTGTAGCAACTCTATCTCGTCATCCTGCCTACACCGATGAAAATTTTTGGCAACCAGTTCACAAACGTCCGCTGCATATCGAACTGGGAGAATGGGCAGATGTGTTTGTTATTGCTCCTTTAACAGCTAATACACTTGGTAAGTTAGCTTATGGTTTAGCTGATAATTTGTTAACTAATACCGTATTAGCTTCTACTTGCCCAATTTTGTTAGCACCCGCAATGAATACTGATATGTGGGAGCAGTTAACAGTGCAACGCAATTGGCGAGAGTTGCTGATAGATAAACGCTACCACAGTGCTGGCCCAGGAGCGGGGATTTTAGCGTGCGATCGCATTGGTGCTGGACGTATGGCAGAACCCTCTGAAATTTTGCCCCAAATTACATCGCTATTGCATACAAATGGTAAGCGAGATTTAGCAGGAAAGCGAGTATTAATTAGCGCTGGGGGAACGCAAGAGTATCTAGATCCCGTGCGTTTTATTGGCAATCCCTCGACGGGTAAAATGGGCTTGGCTTTGGCTTTAGCAGCAATGCATCGAGGCGCAGTTGTTACTTTAGTGCATGGTACTTTAACCGCTTCTGTCCCATCTTTGGCGGGAGGAATAATTAAAACTATCCCTGTTGTCAGCGCCGAACAAATGCACCATGCAATGCGCGAGTGTTTGCCAGATGCAGATTTAATTGTGATGTCGGCGGCGGTAGCAGATGTGAAACCAGCAGATTATAGTGCAGAGAAATTACCAAAGCGATCGCTACCTACGTCCTTACCTCTAGCACCAGTACCGGATATTGTGGCAGAGTTAGCTAGCCTCAAACAGCCGCATCAAAAAATAATTGGTTTTGCTGCACAAACTGGCGATATTGTAACTCCAGCGCTGGATAAATTATATAAGAAGAAATTGGATGCGATCGCTGCAAACCCTATCGATCAAGCAGACAGCGGTTTTGGCAGCGATAACAATCGAGCCGTATTTCTAGACAACCAAGGACGCCACATAGAAATTCAGCCTTGCAGCAAATTAAAAATGGCTCATTTATTGTTTGATTTTGTGCAAACTATTTCGATGGCAAATGGTAAATAGAGCTTGATAGCTGAACAAATCGCCTCTGCCTTGATATTATGAGAAAGAGAAAAAGGCATTTTATTCTTGTTTACTTCTACCTAAATTATTCATAAACTATTAGGAATTACAACAGAGTTATTTCCTTCTTTATCTAGCTTCTGTTTTCTCCTCTCCCCTTTCTCGCCTCTCTCCTTTCTTTTCTTCGCGTCCTTTGCGTCTAACGCGCTGACGCGCTTCGCTTCGCTGACGCGGTTCATCCTCCTTAAAATCGAAAGCAGGGAGAGAAAAATGAAATAGAGCTAGAAGGAAATTTTAAGTTGATCTTGTGGGAATAGCAGCAACAATTTGACGCAGCATCATAACTTGCCAATAAGGGAAAGGAGCAAGTAAAACAGTACCAGTGCCCTCAAAACTACTAACTAAAAACTCACCTGAAGTCATAGTACCAAGCAGAGACTTAGTAGCTTTTTCAACGCGATAATTCAAAGATTTAGTACGCGCGATCGCAAAGCTTCCATCCACCACTAACCTATCGTTTTCCAAACGAACTACTTCGACAGGCCCTTGCGCCACCATAACAACTTTACCGCTTCCTTGGACATTGGTTTGAAACAAACCTTCGCCGCCTACTAACCCAGTTATCATCTTATTGCGCTCGACGCCAACTTCCACAGAACCATCCGAAGCCCAATAAGCGCCACTATCTAAAATCCACTCCTCACCATTCAAATCGAGTATGTGATAACCAGATAAGGATGGCTCTAAATATAACTCACCAGTACCAGTATAAGTTGGACGAAATATATTTTCTCCCGTTGCCAGAGCTTTAAAAAATCCTCCGGCTGAAGGTGCTTTAGATTCCATTAAAATATTACCTAGCATATAGTACATTGCGCCGGATTCGGTGCGTACCATTTCATTTCTTAAAGTTACCTTAACCAGACGTAAACCTTCTTTCTCTATAACTTCAAACTGTGCCATAAGTGTCCTGCTTTTGTATGGAACTGGAAAAAGCTAGATAATAGCCAGATATTATATCCACTATAGTGAAGTAAGTTTCCGGAGAATTTTTTTCTACTCAAGGCGATAGAAAAGATTTAATAATCCTACCCACCAACCAACCTCAGAAAAGACATATCCGCTAGGGAGATGACCTAAAGGAGCGCTACACTCGTCAAATATAAACCGCTCGTAAGGAATCCAAGAGCGATTTATCCGCCAACCAACGCGATCGCCCCATTTGCATAAAGTTTCATAATTTGCCTCAACCTGTCCGCCAATACTCTCCCAGATTTCTTTTTGCATACTAAAGCCGAATCGCTCCTTGCTATGTTTAATCCAAAGCTGGTCGATGATACTGAGGTCTTTTGAAGGAAAGTTTTTAATATCTTCTATTCTGAGCCAGCCTTCATTTTCGCGATCGCAAATTTTAAGCATCAAAGCCGCCGTTTCACGATCTGCTTCTTGCCACTTTCCTAATGCTAAAAAAGCCTGTAAATTGCGGTAATCTATCCCCCTGGCTGAAGTCCGTCTATTAATTGCCGGAGGCGGAGTTATAGCCGTTGGAATCTGGTTAGAAATTACTGATATTTGAGTGATGCTTGATACTTGGTGTTTAGTACTATAAACAACACTCTGATTAGCACCAAGCATTGCTAGCCAATCTTGCACTGACTGAGGGCGGTTTTCTGCCTTAAACTCCATGCCCTTAATAATAGCTTGATTGACAATATCACTGATATTTACATTGAATTGTTTGGGCGAATCTAACCGAATGCTAGCAGCTCTTGCAGGGGCAGAAGTTGGCAGTTGTCCAGTAAGCAAATAGTACAGCGTTGCTGCTAGCGCATAGACATCGGTAAACTCTCCCGATCTTGCTTGGAATGCATACTGTTCGATGGGTGCAAAACCAGGAGTTAAAGCTTGCGTCCAGCTTTGCGTAACATTAGGGATAAATTGCCGCGCAACGCCAAAATCAATTAAAACTGCTTCCGGTTTGCCAGCACGCACCATAATGTTTTGTGGCTTTACATCGCGATGCAGCAAACCTTTATCGTGAATTAAGGTTAGCGCACCGCCAATCTGCCGAATATACAGCAATGCTTCTGCTTCCGACAGGATACCCCGTCCGGTGACGCGCTGCCAGAGGTCTTCGCCGTCAACATACTCCATTGCAATGCAAGGCAAATTTCCCTCGTAGAAGGCGTTTTCGATCTGGACGATATGAGGATGCCTGCATAAGGCTAGGCGTAGGGCTTCATCTCGAAAATCGTGCTTATTTTTGTCGTGAAACTGGTTAATGCTTGAGTTGCTAAGCAAGTGAGGTTTGAGCGTTTTTATAACAACCCAGTTGCACCGTTTGTCTCTGGCTAGATAAGTGATGCCAAACCCACCCTCTCCTAGCGGGACTTAAACAGATTTCAAGCCCAAACAAAGCCCAAAGCTGCGATATTCGCGATGAATACGTCCCGATTGTGGTTCAGCCACTCGACAAAACGGAAAGACATTGCTGTCCG